>JAUYQT010000857.1 GCA_030697085.1 Azonexus sp.
GCAAGCGCAGCACTGCACCCTGCACCACGGTTTCCCGGATGCTCAGCCCCTGTTCGCGCAGACCATTGAGAAACGAGATCAGCACGATGCCGTTCAGCATGGCGACGCCGAAGACCGCGATGAAGCCGACCGCCGCCGGCACCGACAGATACTGGCCGCTGACGAACAGCGAAATGATCCCGCCGATGGCGGCGAAGGGCACGTTGGCGATGATCAGCGTGGCGTAGCGCACCGAGTTGAAGGCGGTATAGAGCAGGATGAAGATGAGGCCGATGGTCAGCGGTACGATGACCGCCAGCTTGGCCATGGCCCGTTGCTGGTTCTCGAAGGCGCCGCCCCATTCCTGCCAGTAGCCGGCGGGGAGCTTCAACTGCGTCTTGAGCCGCGCTTCTGCCTCTTTGACGAAGCCATCCACGTCGCGCCCCTTGACGTCCAGTTGCAGCACCGCATAACGCTGCAATTGCTCGCGGCGAACGAAGGAATAGCCTTCGGTCAGTTCCACGGTCGCCACCCGCGACAGGGGCACCAGGGCGCCGCCGACCGTACGGATCGGGATGGCACTCACTGCCTCGCTGCTGTTGCGGAACTCGGGCGGCAGCCAGACTTGAATCTCGTAACGGCGCACGCCGTCGATCAAGGTGCTGACCGCCTTGCCGCCAATGCCCGCCTGCACCACGTCGAGCACGTCGTCGGCATTGATCCCGTAGCGGGCCGCTTCCGGACGATTCACCTTGATGACCATCTGCGGTTTGCCCTGATTGGCTTCCAGCGCCACGTCGGTGGCCCCCGGCACTTTTTCGACAATCTCCTTGGCCTCAGCCGCCAGCCTGTCGAGGGTGGCCAAGTCTTCGCCGTACAGCTTCAGCGCCAGCGTCGCCCGCACCCCGGAGATCAGTTCCTCGACTCGCATCTGGATGGGCTGGGTCGCCGCCAGAACGGCCGTGGGGATTTCCTTTTCCAGGCGTTCCTGCAACTGGGCGGACAGTTCGCGGTAGCTTATCCGTTCAGGCCAGGATTCGTGCGGCTGGAGGTCGACCAGGATTTCCATGTAGTTGACATCCGCCGTTTCGCCTTTCTCGGCGCGGCCGATCATGGCCAGCGAATGCTTGACCTGGGGAAAGGACTTGAGGGCTTCGTCGATGCGCTGCGAAACGGCAATGGACTCCTCCAGCGAGGTGGACGGAATGCTGGTCACCCGGAACATGATCTCCTGTTCTCCCAGGGTGGGCATGAACTCCTTGCCGAGGAAGGGGAAGAGCGCCAGCGAAGCGATGAACAGGGCGCCGGTGGCCAGCATGACCCGTCGTTTGTTCGCCAGCGTCCTTAGTAGCAGCGGTTCGAAGCGCTGCTTGAGCCAGCACACCAGGCGCGGATCTTTTTCCTGCTTTGGGCGCAATGCCAGGGCGCATAGCACCGGCATCAGGGTGACGGTCAGGATCAGTGAGCCAACCATGGCGAAAGTCATGTTGATGGCCAGGGGCTTGAACAGCTTGCCCTCCAACCCGGTCAGGGCAAAGAGTGGCAGGAAAACCACGATGATAATGAGGACGCCGAAGGCGACCGGATTCATCACCTCGCGGGCCGCCTTGAGCACGACCGCCGTCCGGTTGACCGGCTTGCCGGCATGGTGAGAGAGCTGCCGGAAAGCGTTTTCCACCAAGACCACAGGCCCATCGATGGTCATACCCAAGCCGATGATCAGCCCACCCAGGGACATGAGATTGGCCGACATCCCCACCCCGTCCATGAAGAGGAAGGCGATTAGCCGTGCCATGGGAATAGCGACCACCACAATCAAGGCCGAACGCACATCTCCCAGGAACAGGAACAGAACCAGGACCACCAGCGCAGCGCCTTCCAGCATGGCACGGTCAGCCATGCCGATAGCCTTGCCGATCAACTCGGTACGGTCGTAGGCGACATCAAACTTGATGTTCTCGGGCAGAGTTTTGAGGGCGGTAGCCACCTTTTGGCGAACGGCTTCGACCACCTGCTGGGCGTTCTCGCCAGTACGGGCGAGCGCCATGCCAAGCACCACCTCCTTGCCGTCCTTGGTCACCGCGCCGGTGCGCAATGCCGGCGCCGGGCGGATATCCGCCACATCCCGGACATAGATCGGGGTGCCTTGGCGCTCAGCCACCAGAATGCCGCCAATGTCTTCCACATTGGCCACCAGCCCCAGTCCACGCACCAGGTACTGCTCGCGCTGGATATTGATGTACTGGCCGCCGACCTGCCGGTTATTGGCGGCGATGGCGGTCATCACCTCCTTGTAGCCCAGGCCGTACTTGATCAGCCGGCGCGGGTCGATCAGCACCTGGAACTGCTTTTCATCGCCGCCCCAGGAGGTCACGTCGTCCACACCCGGTGCCGTGCGCAGGATCATGCGTACACCCCAGTCCTGGGCGGTGCGCAGGTCCATGCCGGAGAGCTTGTCGTCCATCGTCTCCAGCGTGTACCAGAAGACCTGGCCCAGCCCGGCGGCGTTCGGGCCGAGGACGGGTTCGCCATAGCCTTCGGGGATGCGCGACTTGGCCTCGATCAGCTTCTCGCCTACCAGGCGGCGGGCGAAATAGATGTCCATGTCGTCCTTGAAATAGACGCTGACGAAAGACAGGCCGAAGATGGACGTGGAGCGGATTTCCTCGACCTTGGGCAGGCCGGCGAGGACCGATTCGACCGGGAAGGTCACCAGCTTTTCGATGTCCTCGGCCGCCAGGCCCGGCGATTCGGTATAGATGTTGACCTGGACCGGCGTCACATCGGGGAAGGCATCCAGGGGCAGCCGCTGCCAGGCCCGCGCCCCGAGGAGCACGATCAGCGCCAGCGCCACCAGAACCAGGAGCTTGTAGCGTAGGGAAATATCGACGATCTTGTTGAGCATGGCTGTCCCTTAGTCGTGATCGCCGATTTTGGATTTCAGCAGCCGCGCCTTGAGCGCATAGGCG
>JAUYQT010000107.1 GCA_030697085.1 Azonexus sp.
CCAGGCTCAGCACGACCAAGGGCACGGCGCCGAGGATCATTTGCCATGCGGTGAGCGTCAGAAGGTCCACAGGCGTGGTTGAGCGCAAACGCTTGATCAAGATGGTGCCGGTCGCCCAGCAGAGCGCCGCCATCAGGCCGAGAAATTTGCTGAACAGGCTGGAGTGCATGTCCCAGGGTTCGATGATCAGCACCAGGCCGAGCAGCGTGCTCGCCGCCGCCAGCCATTGTTTGCCCCGGACCCGTTCGCCGAGCAGCGGCCAGGCCATCAGCAACGTCCAGATCGGCATGGTGAAGATCAGCACCGCCGTCTTGCCGGGGCCGCCTTCGACCAGCGCCCAGGTCTGAAAGACCATGAATCCCGCCACCTGCGTCAGGCCGATGGCCAGCGTCGGACCCGGCGCAACCAGCTTGAGCGGGCGCCCCATCAGTTTGAGGACGAGGATCAGAGTCAATGCGCCGCCGACACAACGCTCGGCGGCAAAGGCAAACGGTGGCGCATAAACCAGACCTTGCTTGGCCAGCACCCAGGTGTAACCCCAGGTTAGCGAGAGGACGAGTAGTGCGAGCGCTGGCAGCCAGCGGCGGTATGAAGACATGTTTTTTTGCTTTGAAAAGGGTACACCGTGACCGGAAAGCCCTGTCACGGTGTGCTTGAAACGGCGTTTAGTCGGCCAGCGTCGGATAATCGATGTAACCCTCGGCCCCACCGCCGTAGAGCTTGTCGGCCTGCATTTCGTTCAAAGGCGCATCGTCGCGCAGGCGACGGACCAGATCCGGGTTGCTGATGAAGGGGCGACCGAAAGCCACCAGATCGGCCTTGCCGCTGCTCACGGTCTCCAGCGCCTCGCCCCGGCTAAAGCCGTTATTAACCATCCAGGCACCGGGGAAGCGGCGATGCAGCGCCTCATAATCGAAAGGCTTGGCATCGGCCGGAATGCGCGCCCCACCCGTTTCACCCTCGATCACATGCAGGTAAGCCAGACCTAGCGGTGCCAACTGGTCGACGACGTAGCTGAACAGTGCCTGCGGATCACTATCGAGCGGCGTGTCGCTGAAAGTGGTCATCGGGCTGAAGCGGACGCCGGTTCGGCCGGCCCCGATTTCGTCGGCAATGGCCTGCATCACTTCCAGTAGCAGACGGGCGCGATTGGCAATACTGCCGCCGT
>JAUYQT010000127.1 GCA_030697085.1 Azonexus sp.
CGAGGATGCGATTGATTTCTTGATCGCCGGGATGGCGATTCTTCCTGGATTACTGATGTTAAGCGGCTTTATGCTGGTGGGCGCAGCAACGCTTTTTATCTTGATTGTGCTGCTTGCGATCATCGGCCTGCGCGTTCCGCCACCACCGCCAAACGACGAAACAACCAAAAAAGGCAAAAGACCATCGCATTGAACGGCGCAACAAAAAGGAGCCGAAGCTCCCTTTCTGATCGTTGAAGCCGGTGATTTTTATTGCAGTTCTTCCAGACGAATCCGCTTGACCTTCCCTTTTTGCGCGGCCAGACCTTCGATTTTCGCAATCGCCGCATCGGCACAGCTTTCCTTGCAGACGTGGGTGAGAATGATAATGTCAGTCTCGCCCTCGCCTTCTTCCGGTTCGCGCTGCAACATGGCGTCGATCGAAATGCCCTGATCGGCCAGAATGCGGGTGATGTCAGCCAGCACACCGGGTTTGTCTTCGACGCGCAGACGTAGATAATTGCCAGTTTCAACTTCGCTCATCGGCAAAATCGGCAGGCTGGACATGGCATCCGGCTGGAAAGCCAGGTGCGGCACGCGATGCGCTGCGTCAGCCGTCGCCAGACGGGTGACATCCACCAAGTCGGCGATCACCGCCGAAGCGGTCGGCTCGGCGCCGGCACCCTTGCCGTAATACAGCGTGATACCGACAGCATCGCCCTTGACCATCACGGCATTCATGGCGCCTTCGACATTGGCCAACAAACGCTTGGCCGGGATCAGGGTTGGGTGCACGCGCAGTTCAATCCCGTTGCTACGCCGTTTGGCGATACCGAGCAGTTTGATCCGGTAACCGAGTTGTTCGGCGTACTTGATGTCGGACGCTTCAAGCTGGGTAATGCCTTCGATATAAGCCTTGTCGAACTGAACGGGAATGCCATAAGCGATGGAAGCAATCAGCGTCGCCTTGTGGGCGGCATCAACGCCTTCGATATCGAAGGTCGGATCAGCCTCGGCATAACCCAGGCGCTGGGCTTCCTTGAGCACATCGCCAAAAGACAAGCCCTTGTCGCGCATTTCGGAAAGGATGAAATTGGTCGTGCCGTTGATGATGCCGGCCGCCCATTCGATGCTATTGGCGGTCAGGCCTTCGCGCAAGGCCTTGATGATTGGAATACCGCCGGCAACGGCAGCTTCAAACGCCACCATGACGCCCTTTTGCTGCGCGGCGGTGAAAATCTCGGTACCGTGCACGGCGAGCAGCGCCTTGTTGGCGGTCACCACATGCTTGCCGTTGGCGATCGACTGCATGACCAATTCCTTGGCCACACCGTAGCCGCCAATCAGCTCGACGATGATGTCAATTTCCGGGTCATTGACCAGTGAGAAAGCATCATCGGTAACGCGCGCCTCGCCACCGGTAATCTGCTTGGCCAGTTCAACATTCTTGTCGGCCACCGCCGTAATACGAATCGGCCGCCCGGCGCGGCGGGTAATTTCCTCCGCGTTGCGCTTGAGAACAGTCCAGGTACCACCGCCAACAGTGCCGATGCCGATAAGGCCAACATTAATAGGTTTCATTTTAGTACTTAGTAGTTAGAGGTTAGTAGGTAGCAGTTGCTAGCGGCTATTAGCTAGCAACTGGCGACTGGTTCGTGCCGTGGCGCTTGCGATAGTTTTCGAGGAAGCGGGCAATGCGGCCAATCGCCTCGCGCAAATCATCTTCATGCGGCAGAAAAACCAGGCGGAAGTGGTCCGGATGTGGCCAGTTAAAGCCGGTTCCCTGCACCAATAACACCTTTTCTTCCTGCAGCAATTCGGTAATGAAGGCCTGATCGTTCTTGATCGGATAAACCTTCGGATCAAGCTTTGGGAACATGTAAAGCGCTGCCTTCGGCTTGACGCAGGAAACCCCGGGAATGGCCGTGATCAGTTCATACGCAATGTCACGCTGACGACGCAGGCGACCACTTTCCTTGATCAGGTCGTCGATGCTCTGATAGCCGCCGAGCGCAGTCTGGATACCATGCTGGCCGGGTGCGTTGGCACACAAACGCATTGAGGCGAGCATTTCCAGGCCTTCGATGTAATCCCGGGCATGGCGCTTGTCCCCTGAAACCACCATCCAGCCGGCGCGATAGCCACAGGAACGGTAATTTTTCGACAGTCCGTTAAAGGTAATCGTCAGCACATCTTCGGACAGTGCAGCAATCGAGGTGTGCTTGACATCGTCGTAAAGCACCTTGTCATACACCTCGTCGGCGTAGATGATCAGATGATGCTGGCGGGCGATTTCAATAATTTCCTTAAGCAATTCATCCGGGTACAAGGCCCCGGTCGGATTGTTCGGATTGATGATGACGATAGCCCGTGTCCGCGGCGTAATTTTGCTGCGGATATCGTCGAGATTGGGATACCAGCCGCTCTCCTCATCGCACAGATAGTGCCGAGGCGTGCCGCCGGAAAGACTGATCCCAGCCGTCCATAGCGGATAATCCGGGGCTGGCACAAGGACTTCGTCGCCGGCGTCGAGCAAGGCATTCATCGCCATCACGATGAGCTCAGAAACGCCATTGCCAACGAAAATATCGTCCAGCGTCACCCCCTTGATCCCCTTTTGCTGGGTGTAGTGCATGATCGCCTTGCTCGCCGCGAAAATCCCCTTGGAGTCCGTGTAACCCGCAGCACTCGGCAAGTTGCGAATGATGTCCTGCTGGATTTCTTCAGGCGAGTCGAAACCGAACGCGGCAAGATTGCCGATGTTCAGCTTGATGATCTTGTGGCCCTCTTCCTCCATCTGCTTGGCGAGCTCCAGAACGGGGCCGCGGATGTCATAGCAGACGTTGGCAAGCTTGGCAGACTTCTTGATTTGTTTCATGAACGGTGTCCATCGGGCTTGTCTCTGGCCGCCATCAGCCAGACTACGATGCCCCAAAAGGTATAATCCTACTTTAACGCATGGTGCACCGCAATTTTGACGGGCTTTTCGGGAGATTCAATCAGTGAAGCTTCACATCTCAAACACCGCCGGACTCAATATTTTCACCGCCTACGGCGAGGGCTTTGTTGCGGTCAACCACGAAAAACACGAAAAAAATCTGATTCTGTTGCCCGAATCGATCATTCTTGAATGGTCGACCGCCACGATCACCACGCTCAGCGAAGCGGACATGCAAAAACTGCTGGCGCTGGATACGGAAATCATCCTGCTCGGCACCGGTAACCGCCTGCGTTTCCCGCCGGGCGCCCTGCTCCGCCCCTTTGCACCAGCCGGTATGGGCCTGGAAGTCATGGACCTGCAGGCCGCCTGCCGAACTTACAACATTCTTGCAGCCGAAGGCCGCAAGGTCGCTGCGGCCCTGCTGTTCGACTGATCAGTGGCGCCCGTAGGTATCTTCAAAGCGAACAATGTCATCTTCGCCAAGATAACTTCCCGACTGCACCTCAATCATTTCCAGCGCGACAATGCCCGGTTTTTCCAGGCGATGCCTGACGCCAAGCGGTATGTATGTGGATTGGTTTTCCGTCACCAAAAACACTTCCTCCCCCTTGGTCACTCGCGCCGTGCCACTCACCACGATCCAGTGCTCGGCCCGGTGATGGTGCATTTGCAGCGATAGCGACGCCCCCGGTTTGACGCCAATCCGCTTGACCTGAAAACGTTCGCCCGCATCCACGCCGTCATACCAGCCCCACGGCCGGTAAATTTTGCGGTGCCATTGCGCTACCGGGCGCTTGTCGGCCTTCAGACGATCGACAATTTTCTTCACATCCTGCGTTGCATCATGATGAGTGACGAGCACGGCGTCATCCGTCTCGACCACAATCAGATTGCTCACGCCAATACAGGCAACCAGGCGGCTTTCAGAAACCACCAGCGTGTCGCGGCAGCCCTCTAGCATCACATCGCCACGCGTCGCATTACCCTCGCCGCATTTGGGCAAAACCTTCCACAAGGCATCCCAGGCGCCAACATCCGACCAGCCGGCCGATAACGGAATCACCACACTTTCCGGCAAGCCGGCCTGTCCGGTTGTCAGACGCTCCATCACGGCATAATCGATTGAATCGGCGGGGCATTTTTCAAAAGCGGCACGATCAAGGCGAACAAAATCGCCATCTGCGGTTTCGCCCTGCAAAGCGGCGCGACAAGCGGCAAGAATATCCGGCCGACAAAGATCCAGCGCCGTGATCCAGGTCGAGGCTCGCATCACGAAAAGGCCGCTGTTCCAGAGAAAATCACCGGCATCAAGATAGGTCTGCGCCGTATCGCGGTCAGGCTTCTCGACAAAACGCGCCAGTTTGAACGCACCACTATCACCAGGGAGCAGCCCACCCTGCTGGATGTAGCCGTATCCGGTTTCAGGGCAATCCGGCGTAATGCCAAAGGTGACAGCAAAACCCTGTTCGGCGAGCAAGGCCGCCTTGGCCACCGTGTCGCGGAATACCGCCGCATCAAGAATCACATGGTCTGCCGGCATGACGACCATGACCGGATCATCCCCTTGTTCCTGCGCCCACAACGCGGCTAGCGTTAGTGCTGGCGCGGTGTTGCGGCCAAATGGCTCAAGCAATACCTTGCCTCGTTTACCGAGCAGGCGCATCTGTTCGGCTACGACAAAACGGTGCTCCTCATTGCAAACCAGCAAAGGCTCAGCCAACCCGGGAATGCCGTCCATCCGGGCAATCGTTGCCTGCAACATGGAAAGATCGCCAACCAGCGGTAACAATTGCTTGGGATATTTTTCACGCGAAAGCGGCCACAAGCGGGTACCAGAACCACCGGAAAGTACAACAGGAAGGATTTTATTCATAAAATTTTCATGTAAATCGAATCAATCATCACGCCTTCACTGTGGAAGTCAAACGCCACGTGCAGCAAGAAAGCGAGTCCGTAAAATTCAACGGCCCAAAAACCTACTCCGAAAGCTTCTTCAGGTAATCCTTGGTGAATACCTTGTCCGGCAGTTCGCGCAGTTTCATTTCACGATATTCCAGTGTCGATATTTCACCACTCCGCAAGGCATCTTCCATCACCAGCCGCGTCGGGCGCATTTTTCCGGCCAGCATCTGGAAATTTTCATAACTGCTTTTTTTCAGCAAACGGTTGGATAGCGAATAAAACTCTGCCTTCAGCGGCCAGGCGTTTTTCTCATTTACCCAATAAATAACCTTCTGATAAGTCACCGAGCGATCGACTGCGGTCAACGCCAAAACAACGTGGTTTTCACCCTTGATCGTTTCATTGCGTAAAACTTTCGGATGGTAATCTGCCGCAAAATTAGCTCGAGCCAAGTCGCCGTTGGCCACCTGGCCGGTCAGGCGCTGGGCTAGAGAAATGCGTACCGGCTGAGAAACTTCCGGCATGAATACCCAAAGGTCACGCCCCTTCATCAAGATAATCTGACCACGCTCCGAAGCCGGTTCGGTCACCATCACGACGGTATTTTCGTTGCCTTTTTGTAAAACGCGATACTTGCGCGTCTCCACCTGCTGGTCCGGCTGGTTTGTATTGATTGAAATATCGACCTGAAAACCCTCCGCCGGGAAGCGAACCTGATCCGCCTTTTCCACTATACTTCGGGCATATGAATCATCCACCGGGGCGG
>JAUYQT010000211.1 GCA_030697085.1 Azonexus sp.
CGGCTATGCGGCCAACTGGGTATTGCGCCGATCAGCATCAAGATCAGGATGATCAGCAGAATGGTGCCTAATGACATTGGGAATTTCCTTCCGATAGTGATTATTTGTCGGGATGGGCGGAGAGAATGTTCGGACTGCCCACTTTGCGCCTCGCTCACGCTGCAATATTCAGGATAGCGATCCTGGCGAATTGATCTGTGTGACAGCACACAGACAGTGTTTTTAGCAATGTCTAAGCTGCATTCATCCTGAAAACCTCGGTTGAAGACAGGCGCTTTCAACGCAAAGGCGCGGAGTTTCACAGAGAAAACCCGATCATTTCGGCTCTCCCGACGGGTGATTCCATTTTTGATCTTCTCTACGCTCTGCCGCCTCCGCGCCTTGCGTTGAGCGTTCTGGCTTGGGGTCTTCAGGTTTGGATCTTCGAAATACCGTAAATCAGGCCGTCAAGGCGGCGCGAATAATTGCTTTGTCGGTCACGCGCGAAAGTCGATTTTTGTGCCGGGCGGCTGAATTTCCCACAAAACGAACCCTATTCAGGAGCAGAAAATGTCCAGTGTTGGCTATCACGAACCGGTTGAAGAACTAAGTACCGAAACGCGCGATATGCATCGCGCTCTGGTTTCCTTGATGGAAGAGCTTGAAGCTGTCGATTGGTACAACCAGCGCGTTGATGCCTGCAAGGATGAGGCGCTCAAGGCCATTCTCAAGCACAACCGGGATGAGGAAAAAGAACATGCATCGATGTTGATGGCGTGGATTCAGCGCAAGGATCAGTATTTTTCGCAGCAAATGAAGGATTATTTGTTCACAGGGAAAGCAATTGCGCACTAATGATCCGGTTTGATGGCGCCCGTCATGATTGACCTGCCGACAGCGGTTTTGCTCATTGAAGCCAATGTCGCCGATGCCGCGCTGGTCCAGGCGGCGCTGGCGCGCGATAGCGGGGGCACTTTCCATGTGGTGCTGGTCACTTCGCTGGCTGTGGGGCTTGAGCATCTGAGCGCTGAAAAATTTGATGTCGTTCTGCTCGATTTTTCCTTGCCTGACGGTCCCGGCATCGAGGCTTTCGAGCAGGTTTTTCAGGTGGCACCTGATTCGCTGATTCTGATTCTGAGTTCGGCCGCTGACGAAGGTGCCGCTCGCCAGGCGGTTCAAGGCGGGGCCGATGATTATTTGATCAAAGGGCATGTCGATGCCCATTGGTTGCCGCGAGCGCTGAATTATCTGATCGAGCGCAAGAGGATCAGGGAGGCCTTGCGGCGTAGCGAGGCCCGTTTTCGGGCAATGAGCGATGCCTCGCCACTCGGTATTTTTGTGGCTGATGCCGCGGGCAGCTGTGTGTATACCAACGCGGCCTATCACAAGATATCCGGGCTTTCATTTGAGCAGACGATGGGCACTAGCTGGATGGCCGCCATTCATCCGGAAGATCGCCCGCGCGTCCTTGCCGAGTGGCATGCCGCATCGAAAGGGCGTGAGATATTCCAGACCGAATACCGCTTTTTGCAGGACGATGGCAGCGTTGTCTGGACGCGCGTCAGCAGTGCCCCGATGCAGGATGGCCTCAAGGCCGATGGCCGGGTCAAAACGGTTGAAGATATTACCGAACGCAAGCTGGCTGAGTTTGCACTGCTGGCCGCCGAAGATGCCCTGTTTGAGGCACGGGAGCGGGCTCAGGTAACGCTTAACTCGATTGGTGATGCCGTGTTGACCACAGACAAGCACGGCAACGTTACTTATATGAATGTGGTGGCCGAGGCGATGACCGGGTGGCCATGGCAGGAAGCCATCGGCAGGCCGTTGCCGGAAGTCTTTAAAATTATTGATGGTACGACGCGCCAGGTGGCTTCCAACCCGGCGAAGCGAGCGGTAATGGAAGACCGTACGGTTGGCCTGGCGGCCGATTGTGTGCTGGTTCGCCGCGATGGGTTCGAGTCGGCGATTGAAGATTCTGCCGCCCCGATCCACAACCGGAATGGTGAGGAAGCAGGGGCGGTGATCGTTTTCCACGATGTCAGCACCTCGCGTGCCATGGCCTTGAAAATGGCGCATCTGGCTCAGCACGACTTTCTCACCGATCTGCCCAACCGCGTGCTGCTTACCGAGCGGCTGACCCAGGCGATCAGCCTGGCCGAACGCCACGGCAATCAGGTGGCGCTGCTTTTTCTCGATCTGGACCATTTCAAACATATCAATGACTCGCTGGGGCATACGGTCGGCGACCAGTTGTTGCAGTCAGTGGCCGAGCGGCTGAGAGGGTGTGTGCGGCTTTCGGACACGGTATGTCGTCAGGGTGGCGATGAGTTCGTGATTTTGCTGGCCGAAATCACCCGTTTCCACGATACGACGCTGGTTGCCGAAAAGCTGCTGGCGGCCTTTGCCTTGCCGCACGTGATCGATGGTCAGGAACTGCATATCACGCTGAGTATCGGGATCAGTGTTTATCCGGATGACGGCACCAATGTTGAAACGGTGATGCAGAACGCCGATACGGCGATGTATCACGCCAAAGCCAACGGCCGGAATACTTATCAGTTTTTCACGACGGCGATGAATACCGACGCTATTCGCCGGCAGCAGGTCGAAAGCAGCCTGCGCCGTGCGTTGAAGTTGGGTGAATTTGTCTTGCATTATCAGCCGCAGGTCGATCTCGCTTCTGGCTTGATGACTGGTGCCGAGGCGCTTATCCGCTGGTTGGATCCCCGGCTTGGTCTGGTTTATCCCGGCCAGTTCGTGTCCATCGCCGAGGAGTCCGGCCTGATTGTGCCGATTGGTCAATGGGTGCTGCGCGAGGCGTGTCGGCAAACCCAGGCCTGGCTGAAGCACGGCTTGCCTGCTTTAACGGTGTCGGTGAATATTTCCGCGCTGGAGTTCAGGCACAAGGGTTTTCTCGAAGGGGTTATTTTGATCCTGAAAGAGACTGGCTTGCCGGCCGCTCACCTTGAACTGGAACTGACGGAAAGCATTCTGATGCTGGATGTCGAGGGGTCGGCAGCCGTGCTTGAAACACTCAAAGGCATGGGGGTGAAGCTGGCGATTGATGATTTTGGTACGGGTTATTCCAGCCTGAGTTATCTGAAACGCTTTCCGATCGACACACTGAAAATTGACCAGTCTTTTGTGCGCGATGTTCCCGCTGATGCTGACGACGCAACGATCGTCAGCGCCGTCATCGGCATGGCGGCCAGCCTCAAGCGGCGGGTGATTGCCGAGGGGGTCGAGACGCAGGAGCAACTGAGCTTTCTCCAGGCCGAAAATTGTATCGGCGGGCAGGGGTTCTTGTTTGGTGAACCGTTGCCTGCTGCTGATTTTGCTCATCTATGGCTGCATCCTGAAAAGTGTACGTAAACCGTCGAGATACCGTGTAAATCAAGGATTTGTGGTTTCTCGATCGCCTATGTGCGGCACAGCACAGACCACGCTTTCCAATATCGATAATCTGATTTTCAGCAGGGCGCAGGACGCAACAAATTTTGTTTTACTCACATTTTCGGAGAGCCAATCATGAGCAAGATCAGCAAGTATTTTTCTGCACTTTTCCTG
>JAUYQT010000221.1 GCA_030697085.1 Azonexus sp.
TTACATCGATTACCGCAACATGCGTCCGAAGTTCGTCGAAACCTTCCTGAACAACCTGGCTAACTGGTCTTTTGCCGAAGCCAATTTCGCTTAATTTTTAGTCGCTGTTCAGCGATAAAGTCGCACAAATGCATTAGCGACGAAAGCAATAAAGTTCCGAAAAAACTGGGGAGCCTCGTGCTCCCCAGTTTTTTTTCGCGATCAAAATCAAGCTCCGATAGGCCCACGCGCTATAACAACGAGCATCGGCAAACCATAGTCAAATTCAATATTACTTCAAGGCATTTCGGCGCCGAACGTAATCTGGCGATTTCCTGACCGCTTAAAAATACAATATAAGATTTCACTAATTCAGAAAATAATAATATGCTGAAAGAAGAGCCCATCAGCGATCTGGATGGTGACAACCCAAAGAGGTTGCGCCGTCTTAAATAGAGACAAAAGAAAGGGAGAGAATATGATCAAACACCTCGTTCGCCTCGTCATTACCGGGCTAATGGCGAGTTCTTTACTGGCGCAAGCCGCCGACATACCGGTCACCGCATCGGCTGCGGTCAACGTCAAAACCGGCTCAAAATCCACCACCGACCACAGCAAACTTGATGCACTGAAAGGCCCGTTCAAAACCGGGCCGGAAGTCACCAAGGCTTGTTTGAGTTGCCACAACACGGCCGGCCATCAGGTGATGAAGAGCATTCACTGGACTTGGGAAACCAAGAATCCGACGACGGGCAAGCTGGTCGGCAAAAAATGGACGGCCAATAATTTCTGTGGCTCGCCACTTTCCAACGAAGCGCGCTGCACGAGTTGCCATGCTGGCTACAGCTGGACCGACAAGAATTTCGACTTTACCAATCAGGATAATGTCGACTGCCTGGCCTGCCATGACAACACCGGCACTTACAAGAAATTTGGCACCGATGCCGGTCATCCGCTTTATGCGGACAGGGAATTCGAGCCGATGGAGGGCCCGCCTGGAAAGAAAATATTCAAGGCGCCTGACCTGACCAAGATCGCCCAGAATGTCGGCAAACCCGGTCGCGCCAATTGCGGTGCCTGCCATTTCAGCGGTGGTGGTGGCGATGCCGTCAAGCATGGCGACCTCGACTCATCCTTGAAGAATCCGCCGCGCGAACTCGATGTGCACATGGCCAAAGACGGTGCCAATCTGGTCTGTGCTGACTGCCATACCTTCAATGCGCATCAGCCATCCGGCAGTCGTTACGCCACTACGGCCAAGGACAAGCACGGTTTCGACCTGCCCAAGGACGACCACAACCGCGCCACCTGCGAGTCCTGCCACGGTTTCGTGCCGCACAAGGAAGCCAAGATCAATAACCATACGAACAAGGTGGCCTGCCAGACCTGCCATATTCCTGAATTCGCCCGTGGCGGCATTGCGACCAAGATGCTGTGGGACTGGTCTACGGCGGGCAAGATGGACGCCGCTGGCAAACCCTTGTTCATCAAGGACGACCATGGCCACCTGAAGTACTCGGCCGCCAAGGGCGATTTCGAATATGGCGAGAACGTCCGTCCCGAGTACAAGTGGTACAACGGCATCGTTCACCCGGTGAGCATTACCGACAAGTTCGACGACAGCAAGGTACTCGAACTCAATCGCGTCGAAGGCTCGGCCGCCGACCCGAATTCGCGCATCTGGCCGTTCAAGGTCATGCGCGGCAAGCAGGCCTACGACACCGAAAACAAGACGCTGGTGGTCAACCATGTTTTCGGCGACGACGACACTGCACTCTGGAAGAATTACGACTACGCCAAGTCGATCAAGGCCGGTATGGATTACGCCGGCTTCCCCTACAGCGGCAAGTTCGGCTTCATCGAAACGCGGATGAACTGGTTCATCACCCACATGGTCGCGCCCAAGGAAAAAGCCGTGCCCTGTCAGGAATGCCACACCCGCGCCGCCGACGGTCGACTGGCAGAAATCACCGATATTTACCTGCCCGGACGTGACCGCAATACGCTGGTCGATACGCTGGGCTGGCTAGCCATTGCCGGCGCCATCGCCGCCGGCCTGATCCACGGCACGGCTCGCTTCATCAGCCGTCGTCGCCAAGGGAGCAAATCATGAGCACCGAACGCATCTACATCTACAAACGCTATGAGCGCTTCTGGCACTGGTCGCAAGCCCTGCTCATCATCACCATGATGATCACCGGCTTTGAAGTGCACGGCACCTACACCCTGCTCGGCTTCCAGAAAGCAGTGCAGTTGCACAGCGTGGCCGCCTGGACCTTGCTCACCCTGTGGGCCTTCACCATCTTCTGGCAATTCACCACGGGCGAATGGCGGCAATACCTGCCCTCGCTGAAAAACGTCATGGCGATGGTGCATTACTACACGATCGGCATCTTCACCAACGCGCCGCATCCCTTCCACAAAACCGTGGTGCAAAAGCACAACCCGCTGCAACGCCTGGCCTACCTGGCGCTACTCGCCTTCATTTCGCCGCTGATCTGGGGCTCCGGGCTGCTCTATCTGTTCTACGGAAATTGGGCCAATCTCGGCGTTGACCGCTACCTTTCACTGGAAGCCGTCGCCGTCGCCCATACTGCCGGCGCCTTTATGATCACCGCCTTCTTCTTCATCCACGTTTATCTGACCACCACCGGCCACACCGTTTTTGCCCACATCAAGGCAATGATTACCGGCTGGGAAGATGCTGACGAACATCGTACCTAAACTGTTTCGTTATGCTTGGGCGGGCGTCAAAACCCGCCCTTTTTTTGGAGAAAACCATGTCCTCCTGGGGCTGCCCGCACGAAATCAAAGGCAAATGCACCAAGGTCAACAACCTGCCCTGCGACCCCGGCATGAAAGGCTGCGAACTTGCCGGGCGCTATGTCTTCACCAGCAACGACGAGAAGAACAAGCGCTTCCG
>JAUYQT010000243.1 GCA_030697085.1 Azonexus sp.
GTCGACCGCCTTCGAATAGTCCGGCTTGGCCGTGCCTTCCATGATGCCGGGGATTTCCTTGAACTGGCGGCGCACTTCGACCACCACCGCCCCGGCCGAACGACCCACCGCCTCCATCGCCATCGCACCAAAAAGATAGGGAATCAAGCCGCCGATAAAGAGGCCAATGATCACCATGTGGTTGGACAGATCGAACGTGATGCCCTTCAAACCAGCCGCTTCCAGCGCATGAGTGTAATCAGCGAAAAGAACCAGCGCGGCCAGACCGGCCGAACCGATGGCGTAGCCCTTGGTCACCGCCTTGGTGGTATTGCCGACCGCATCGAGCGGGTCGGTGACATTACGCACTTCTTTCGGCAATTCAGCCATCTCGGCAATACCGCCGGCATTATCGGTAATCGGGCCGTAGGCATCGAGTGCCACAACGATACCGGCCATTGAAAGCATGGCGGTGGCGGCGATAGCAATACCGAACAAACCGCCCAGGCCATGCGCGGCGAAAATTGCCAGGCAGACGGAAAGCACCGGTAACGCCGTTGATTTCATCGAAACACCAAGGCCTGCAATGATGTTGGTGCCATGCCCGGTCGTCGATGCTTCGGCGACGTGTTTCACTGGCGCATAGTCCGTTCCGGTGTAGTACTCGGTGATCCAGACCAGCGCAGCGGTCAGGACAAGGCCAACAGCGGCGCAGCCGAACATCGAACCGGTGGTGATTCCAGCGGCAGCATCACCGGCGCCGATCAGCCAAACGGTGACGGGATAATAGGCCGCCAGCGCCAGCACGCCAGCGACAATCAGCCCGCGATACAGTGCGGCCATGATCTTGCCGCCCTCGGTCGCCTTGACGAAATAGCAGCCGATAATTGAAGCAATAATCGATACGCCACCCAGCGCCAGCGGATAGAGAATCAGGTTTTCGCCCAGGCCGGGGAAAGTCTGAATGGTCAGCGCGGCCAGCACCATCGTCGCCACCACGGTGACGGCGTAGGTCTCGAACAAGTCGGCCGCCATACCGGCACAGTCGCCAACGTTGTCACCCACGTTGTCGGCAATCACCGCCGGATTGCGCGGATCATCTTCGGGAATACCCGCTTCGACCTTGCCGACCAGATCAGCGCCAACGTCAGCGCCCTTGGTGAAAATACCGCCGCCGAGCCGGGCAAAAATGGAAATCAGCGAGGAGCCGAAAGCCAGGCCGATCAAGGGTTCAACAATATGGTAAAGATCGGCCGAACCGCCCATCGAGCGCAGAAAGGCGTAGTAACCAGCCACCCCGATCAGGCCGAGGCCGACGACCAGCATGCCGGTCACCGCGCCGCCCTTGAACGCGACATCAAGCGCCGCGGCAATACCGCTACGCGCCGCTTCCGCCGTCCGCACATTGGCTCGCACCGAGACGTTCATGCCGATAAAACCCGCCGCGCCGGAGAGCACAGCGCCAATCAAAAAGCCGAAGGCAGTCAGCCAGCCGAGTTTCGGCACAAAGCCAATAGCGAGGAAAAGGACAATGCCAACCATGGCAATCGTTTTGTATTGTCGGCTTAGATACGCTTCGGCCCCTTCCTGGATGGCCTTGGCAATCTCCTGCATTCGCGCATTACCTGCCGGTAACGCCAAAATCTGCCGACTGGAAACCCAGCCATACAGGACCGCCAACACAGCGCAACCAAGCGCCAGCAACAAGGCTGTAGACATTACTTTCCCCTCCCTCGACTAAAAAATTACACGACGAAATCCCCTAGTTTTTTTGCCACGGCAAGATTCTTCAAACGCACATAATCCGGCAGCCCGTTGCGATACGGTGGCGGATCTTCGCCCTCGATCAAGGGCTGCAAATAAGTCCGGCAAGCGTCGGTAATGTGAAAACCATCGGTCGTAATGAACTCAGCCGGCATCTTGCGTTCGACATTGGCAATATCCTTTAACGGCGCATCGCCAATTTCCCAACGATAAGGCGCATCGGCCAGGCGATTGATTGTCGCCATTACCGCATTTTTACCCTGTAAAGCGAGGTCGACCGCAGCAACGCCCAGCGCATGGGCCTGTTCAAGATCGGTCCGCGAAGCGAGATGACGGGCCGAACGTTGCAAATAATCCGCCAGCGCCCAATGATATTTATAGCCGAGTCGATCCTTGACCAGTTGCGCCACCATCTGGCCGACCCCACCCAATTGCGAATGACCGAACGCATCCTTGGTACCGGACTCGGCAATCAACTTGCCGGACGCATCGGACAAACCTTCGGAAACCGCCACCGTACAGTAGCCATATTGTTCGACACATTGCTGCACACGCGCCAGATAACGCTCGGGGTCAAACGGCACTTCCGGGAAAAGCAGGATATGCGGCGGTTCACCGGCATTTTCAGCAGCCAACCCACAAGCAGCGGTAATCCAGCCGGCATGCCGGCCCATCACTTCGAGGACGAATATCTTGGTTGACGTTTTAGCCATCGAGGCCACGTCGTAGCCGGCCTCGCGAATCGATGTGGCGACATACTTGGCCACCGAGCCGAAACCCGGGCAGCAATCAGTTAGCGGCAGGTCGTTATCGACAGTTTTGGGGACACCGACACAAACCACCGGATAGCCCATTTTTTCGGCAATCTGCGACACCTTCCAGGCGGTGTCCATCGAATCATTGCCGCCGTTATAGAAAAAATAGCCGATGTCGTGCGCCTTGAAGACCTCGATCAGGCGCTCGTATTGGGCGCGGTGATCTTCCAGGCTTTTCAGTTTGTAGCGGCAGGAACCGAAAGCGCCGCCCGGCGTCGAGCGTAGGCGCTCTATATCCTCGTCGGATTCGAGGCTGGTATCGATCAGGTTTTCAGTCAGCGCGCCGATGATGCCATCGCGCCCGGCGAATACTTTCCCGATTTTCTCGGGATGCCGGCGTGCTTCCTGAATCAGGCCGCATGCCGTCGCATTGATGACGGCGGTAACGCCCCCTGACTGTGCGTAGAAGGCGTTTTTCACCGTCATTTCCGTCTCCTACTTCAGCGCGTCAAAAACGCTCTGGGTGATGCCATCAACGCTACCGACGCCTGCTACCTTGCGTACTTTCGGTGCGCTGGCATCGCCGGTGGCGGCCCATTTACTGTAGAACTCAACCAACGGCTTGGTCTGGGAATGGTAGATATCCAGACGCTTTTTGACGGTTTCTTCCTTGTCATCATCACGCTGGACGAGCGGTTCGCCGCTCACGTCGTCAATGCCTTCGACCTTTGGCGGATTGAATTTGACATGGTAGGTGCGGCCAGAAGCCAGGTGGGCGCGGCGGCCTGCCATACGCTCAACGATGTCGCTGTCCGGCACGTCGATTTCAAGCACGTAGTCGATGGCGACGCCAGCGTCCTTCATCGCATCGGCTTGCGGAATGGTGCGCGGGAAGCCGTCAAACAGATAACCGTTTTTGCAATCATCCTGGGTCAGGCGATCCTTGACCATACCAATAATGACCGCATCCGGCACCAGGCCGCCTGCATCCATGTGTTTCTTGGCTTCAAGACCCAGCTCGGTGCCCGCCTTGACTTGAGCGCGCAGCATGTCGCCCGTGGAAATTTGGGGAATGCCAAATTTTTTGGAAATAAAAGTCGCTTGCGTACCCTTGCCAGCGCCCGGTGCGCCCAACAGAATCAATTTCATGGAAAGTCCCTCAGATTTGTGAATCAAAAAATTTTGTTATTAGTTTATGTTTGCTGCCTGAAACAGCCATTCTCAAGAAGCGAAAAATTACTCGCTATTTCAGACCTGGTCAAACAATTTGCGCATTCGCTCAGCATCTTCTGGCGTGTCGACCCCCGCTGCTGGCGCGCTATCAATCAAAGCCACGCTGATCCGGTAGCCATGCCACAACGCCCGTAATTGCTCGAGCATTTCAAAGTGCTCCGTCGGCGCTGCGGTCAACCCG
>JAUYQT010000469.1 GCA_030697085.1 Azonexus sp.
CGGTCATTGCCGGATAGTTGGTCTTGCCTTCAAGGATAAACATCTTGGCATACTCGCCAGTCTGGATACGCTTCAGAGCATTACGCATGGCAACACGCGACTGTTCATTGATGACCTCCGGACCAGTCACGTACTCGCCATACTCCGCATTATTGGAGATGGAATAATTCATGTTGGCAATACCGCCTTCGTACATGAGATCGACAATCAACTTCAACTCATGCAAACACTCGAAGTAAGCCATTTCTGGCGCATAACCGGCTTCAGTCAGCGTCTCAAAACCCATCTTGACGAGTTCGACAGCGCCGCCACACAACACAGCCTGCTCACCGAACAAATCGGTTTCGGTTTCTTCGCGGAAGTTGGTTTCGATCACCCCCCCCTTGGTACCGCCATTCGCAGCAGCATAGGAAAGCGCAACGTCCTTGGCCTTGCCAGATTTGTCCTGATAAATCGCGATCAGGGAAGGTACGCCGCCACCTTTCAAATATTCAGAGCGAACCGTGTGGCCCGGGCCTTTCGGCGCAACCATAATGACGTCGATATCATCACGCGGGATGATCTGGTTGTAATGCACATTAAAGCCATGCGCGAAAGCCAGGGTTGCGCCTTTTTTCATATTCGGCGCGATGTCATTATTGTAAACGTCAGGCTGGGACTCGTCAGGCAACAAAATCATAACCACATCGGCCTTCTTGACCGATTCAGCAACTTCCTTGACCTTATGACCAGCTGCTTCGGCCTTCTTCCAGGAAGCGCCATCCTTACGCAGGCCAACGGTAACTTCAACACCGGAATCCTTTAGATTCTGGGCGTGGGCATGACCCTGCGAACCGTAACCAACGATTGTCACCTTCTTACCCTTGATAAGGGAGAGATCGGCGTCCTTGTCGTAATAAACTTTCATGAAATCCTCTTTATATACAGATAGTTAGAATTAGATTTTGAGAATTCGATCGCCGCGACCGATGCCACAAACACCAGTCCGGACGGTTTCGAGAATCAAGCCGGCATCAAGTGCCGCAATAAACGAGTCGAGCTTAGAACTTGCGCCGGTCAACTCAATTACATAGGTCGATTCCGTGACATCGATAATTCGACCACGGAAAATGTCGGCCATACGCGTCATCTCTTCGCGGTCCTTGCCGGTAGCGCGAACCTTGATCAGCATCAGTTCACGCTCGACGTGAGCAGCCTGCGAAAGATCAACTACCTTGACCACATCAATCAGCTTGTTGAGCTGCTTTGTGATTTGTTCGAGCACCTCGTCGGAGCCCCGGGTCAGGATAGTCATCCGCGACAGCGAGGGATCTTCCGTCGGTGCCACAGTCAGCGATTCAATGTTGTAGCCACGCGCCGAGAACAACCCAGCTACGCGGGAAAGTGCACCTGATTCGTTTTCGATCAGGATGGAAATAATATGTCGCATATTTTCTCTCCCGCTCACAGGTCTTCAGCGAGGATCATTTCGGTCAGGCCCTTGCCTGCCGCGACCATCGGAAAGACGTTTGCTACCGGGTCGATGATGAAATCCATAAACACCAGATCATCCTTGTGCTCAGTAAAGGCCTTGCGTAGCGCCGGCTCAACATCCTCCGGCTTCTCGATCTTCATCCCAACGTGACCATAGGCTTCAGCCAGTTTGACAAAGTCCGGAAGAGAAGTGACATAGGATTGAGAATAGCGCTTTGAATAGAACATCTCCTGCCACTGACGAACCATGCCAAGCATGCCGTTGTTCAGATTAATAATCTTGATCGGCAAACCATATTGTTTGCAGGTAGAAAGCTCCTGGATGCACATCTGAATGGAACCTTCACCTGTCACACAAGCGACTTGTGCGCCAGGATTGGCCATCAAAACCCCCATCCCATAGGGCAAACCAACGCCCATGGTGCCCAGACCACCCGAGTTAATCCAGCGCCTTGGCTTGTCAAATTTATAATATTGAGCCGCGAACATCTGGTGCTGCCCGACGTCGGAAGTAACGAAGGCATTGCCACCAGTGACTTCATAGAGTTTCTCAATAACGTACTGCGGCATGATGTGGGAATCCTGCTTGTAACGCAGGGAATCACGGCCACGCCACTCGTCAATCTGCTTCCACCAATTCGCAACCTCCGGATCGGTCTTGAAATTGCCATCCATCAGCTTGAGCAGTTCGTCCAGCACATCGGCCACATTGCCAACAATAGGCACATCGACCTTGACCCGCTTCGAGATCGACGAAGGGTCAATATCAATATGAATGACGCGGCGCTTCTCCTCGCAAAAGTGTTCCGGGTTG
>JAUYQT010000484.1 GCA_030697085.1 Azonexus sp.
ACCAGGCCGAAGGCGGCGATGCTGGCCGTCATCAAAACCGGCCGCAAGCGGCGCTTGGCGCCTTCGACCACAACCTCAGCGACTACCATGCCGCGCGCCAGCAACTGGTTGAAGTAAGTCACCATGACCACGCCATTGAGCACCGCGATGCCGAGCAGGGCGATGAAACCGACCGAGGCGGGGACCGAGAGGTATTCGCCGGAAATTAACAAGCCGAAGATGCCGCCGATCATGGCAAACGGGATGTTGGAGAGGACGAGCAGCGCCTGGCGTACCGAGCCGAAAGTGGAAAAGAGCAGGAAGAAAATCAGTAGCAAGGCCACCGGGACAACGATCATCAGGCGGGTGGCGGCGCGTTGCTGGTTCTCGAACTGACCGCCCCAGGCGATTTGGTAGCCGGCCGGCAGCTTGATGTCACGGGCGACAGCCCGCTTGGCATCGTCAACAAAGCCGACCAGATCGCGGTCGCGGACGTTGGACTGGATGACGACGTAGCGCTGCGCATTCTCGCGGCCAACCTTCACCGGGCCGCCAATTCGCTCAAGCTTGGCGACGCTGGCCAACGGTACGCTGCCGCCATTGGGCAAGCCCAGGCGCAGGGCGGCGAAATCGGCGGGGGAAGAACGCAGGTCTGCCGGCCCGCGCAGCACGACCGGTGTGCGTCGCCCGCCTTCAATCACGGTGCCAACGGTGCGGCCTTCAAGCAGCGATTTCAGGTCGTTCTGAATGTCGTCGACATTGAGCCCGAAACGGCCGGCGGCGAGGCGGTCGACGGCCACCTTGAGATATTGCACGCCATCGTTCTTCAGCGTGAAAGTGTCTTCGGCACCCGGAACTTGCTTGAGCGTCGCGGTCACCTCTTCGGCCAGCCGATTCAGCGTGACCAGATCGGTGCCGTAGATTTTGATCGCCAGATCGCCACGCACGCCGGTCAGCATTTCGGAAACACGCATGTCGATCGGCTGCGTGAAGGCAAAGCCAATGCCGGGGAAATCGACCATCACCTCGCGCAACTGGTCGGCCAGCCAGGCCGGGTCCGGGTTGCGCCAGGTATTGCGCGGTTGCAGCACCATGAAGGTATCGGTTTGATTGAGGCCCATCGGGTCGAG
>JAUYQT010000051.1 GCA_030697085.1 Azonexus sp.
ACCTACCTTGCTGTTGCCAGCGCGGTGGATGCGCTGGAACGTGACATGGTCGAGCGCATCATTTTGACTCGCCCGGCAGTTGAAGCAGGTGAACGCCTGGGCTTTTTGCCGGGTGATCTGACCCAAAAAATTGACCCCTACCTGCGCCCTTTGTACGACGCGCTTTACGATCTGATGGGCCATGATCGTGTCAGCAAGCTGTATGAAAAAAACGCTATCGAAATCGCCCCGCTCGCCTTCATGCGCGGCCGAACGCTGAATCATGCCTTCATCATTCTTGACGAGGCGCAAAACACGACGCCTGAACAGATGAAAATGTTCCTGACCCGCATCGGCATCGGCGCTAAAGCCGTCGTGACGGGCGATCTGACCCAGGTCGATCTGGCCAAGGGGCAAAAGAGCGGCCTGCGCGAAGCGCGCGATATTTTGAAAGACGTGCGCGGCCTGGCCTTTACCGAATTTTTGAAAGAAGACGTCGTGCGCCACCCGCTGGTTGCCCGCATCGTTGCCGCCTATGAATCCCAAACCAAGCAAACGCCTTAATCTTTCCGTGCAATATGCCTGTAACAAGGCAGGCTTACCCTTGCGGGCGGATTTTGTTCGTTGGGCCCGGGCGGCCTTGGTCGGTGGTGGTGAAATCACCATCCGCCTGGTCGAAGCCGACGAAGGGCAAGCCCTCAACAAAGAATACCGGGGCAAGGATTACGCCACGAATGTTTTGTCTTTCCCGTATGACACGGAGCCGCTAATCAGTGGCGACCTGGTGATCTGCCCGAGCGTTGTAGCACGCGAGGCCAGCGAACAAAACAAGCCACTCGAGGCCCATTACGCCCACTTGGTGGTGCATGGTATGCTGCATTTACAGGGCTGGGATCATGAAAATGATGACGATGCCCAGGCGATGGAAAAAGAAGAAACGGAGATTCTTGCTGCGTTGAGCTACCCAGATCCTTATCTGGCTGATCACGCGGCCTAAAAATTATGGAAAGTCCTAGTAGACCGAGTTTTATTGAACGCTTGACCTCACTGCTCCTGCGCGAACCTGAAGACCGCGAGCAGTTGCTTGAAATCCTGCACTCTGCCCACGAGCGCAACCTGATGGACGCCGATGCGCTGACCATCATCGAAGGCGCGCTGTCCGCCTCCGATACTCGCGTCACCGACGTGATGATTCCCCGGGCCCAGATGTACGTGGTCGACATCGACGACCCGCTCGACGAAATCGTCCCGGTCGTCATCGAAGCCGCGCACTCGCGTTTCCCTGTTGTCGACGGCGACCGCGACAAGGTACTCGGCATTTTGCTGGCCAAAGACCTGCTCCGCATCCACACCGAGAAGAGCTTCGACCTGCGCGATTGGCTGCGCCCGGCTGTCTTTATTCCCGAATCAAAGCGCCTCAATGTGCTACTGCGGGAATTCCGCGTTTCGCGCAACCACATGGCGATTGTCGTCAATGAATACGGCGGCGTTGCCGGCCTGGTCACCATTGAAGACGTGCTCGAACAAATCGTGGGCGACATCGAGGACGAATACGACTTTGACGAAGCGCACGACAACATTCGCCTCGACACCTCCGGCCGTTATCGCGTCAAGGCGCGCACTGAAATTTGCGATTTCAACGAAGCTTTCTCAACCCGGTTTTCCGATGAGGAGTTCGACACCGTCGGCGGTCTGGTGCTGCGTCACCTGGGCCGCGTGCCGAAGCGCAACGAGATCACTGACATCGAAGGCACCCGCTTTCAGGTACTACGCGCTGACAGCCGTCGGCTTTACACCCTGTTGGTCACCCCGCCGCCCAAGCCAGAACCCGGTGCTGAAGACTCTACTGGCTAAGCACCCGCTCGCCCAATACACCTGTGCGGCCGCCATCGGGGCCAGCGGCGTTCTTTGCTTCGCGCCGTTCGGCCTTTTCTGGTTAGCGCCTATTGTCTGGCTGGCCCTGTTCGCCCTACTCCAGCACGCCAGATCAGCCCGCGATGGCGCATTAACCGGGCTCGCCTTCGGCCTCGGCTTTTTTCTCACCGGCGTTTCGTGGGTTTACGTCAGCCTTTCTGTGTTCGGCGGCATGCAGTGGTGGCTGGCCGGGATTGCAGCGTTTTTGTTCTGCAGCGTCATGGCGCTCTTCCCGACCCTGGTGGGCTGGCTTTTCAAACGCTGGCAACCTGCGGCGTACTGGCGGCAAGCGCTGTTTTTCGCGGTGCTGATTGCTGCGGTCGACTGGATTAGAGGCTGGATTTTTACTGGTTTCCCCTGGCTTGCCGTCGGCTATTCGCAAGCGCCCCCTAGTCCGCTGGCCGGCTTTGCCCCACTACTTGGCGTGTACGGGCTCAGTCTGCTAGTCGCACTGTCCGGCGCCTTGCTGCTGCGTTGGCGCAGCGGCCTGGTGTTTATGGCGTTGGCCGTCAGCAGCGGATTGGGCCTGCAACAAATTCCATGGACAACGCCCATTGGTGAGCCGATCAGCGTCGCGCTAATTCAGGGGAATGTGCCGCAGGAGATGAAATTCCGGCCGGAAGCCTTTATCCGCACCTTGAACCGCTATCGCGAACTGGTCGAACAGAACCCGGCGCAACTGACGCTGTTGCCCGAAACCGCCATTCCCGCTTTTTTTGACCAGCTACCGGCCGGCTACGTCGAATCGCTCAAGGCCACCGCTCAAGCGCATGGCGGCGATCTTGTCCTTGGCACGTTGAGCGGCGACGGCGGCGAGCGTTACTGGAATAGCGCCATCAGCGTCGGAAAATCACCCCTCCAAATTTATAGTAAAACGCATCTGGTGCCATTCGGCGAGATGATTCCACCCGGCTTCTCCTGGTTCATGCATATCGCCAGCATCCCGATGTCGTCATTTTCACGCGGTCCGGAAATGCAGGCGCCGCTCGCGGTGGCCGGACAGTTCGTGGCGGTCAACATCTGTTATGAGGACGTTTTTGGCGAAGAAATCATTCGCGCCCTGCCACAGGCCGGCATTCTCGCCAATCTCTCCAATACCGCCTGGTTCGGTCGCTCGCTGGCGCAACCACAACACCTGCAAATTGCCCGCCTGCGCGCCGTCGAAACCGGCCGGCCGATGCTGCGTGCAACCAATACCGGCATGACCGCGGTGATCAATGCCGATGGTTCCGTGCAAGCTGTTTTGCCACCATTTACCGAGGGCGTTTTGAAGGGTGAGGTTCGCGCCCATCAAGGTATGACGCCCTACGCGCACTTCGGTAATCTGGGATTTTTACTCCTGGCCGGCCTGTTGCTATTGGCCAGCCAGTGGCGAGGGCGCGCCTGAAAACTCAGGTTGCGCTGGTATTCCGCCGTTGCAGCGCCTGTTCCAGCCGTTGCTTCTCGGCCAGCACCTTGGTCGAATAACGCCGCTCCGGATCCTTCATCGCGCCGCCAAATTGCTGCA
>JAUYQT010000055.1 GCA_030697085.1 Azonexus sp.
AACTTTGGCCCGGGCCGGCATCGAGGTCGATGTCCTCGACCTCAGTCGACTGACCTCGGAATACGGCCGCCATATCCACCCCTGCAAAGGCTGCGTGTCGACCGCGATGCCGCTTTGCCATTGGCCGTGCAGTTGCTATCCCAACCACACGCTGAACCAGACCAATGACTGGATGGCCGAAATCTACCAGCGGTGGACCGCCGCCCATGCGGTAATCATCGTCACGCCGGTGTATTGGTATCAAAGCCCCAGTCCCTTGAAATTGATGATTGACCGCCTGGTCTGTGCCGACGGCGGCAACCCCGATCCGACCTCGACTTCCGGCAAGACGGCCAGCAAGGCCAAGGCACTCGAGATGGCCGGCTGGGATTACCCCAAGCATCTGGCCGGCCGGGCCTACGGGCTGATTGTGCATGGCGACGTGGCCGGTATCGAAGATGCTCGCCGCGCGCTGTCCGACTGGCTGGACTGGATGGGTTTGATCGACGCCGGCGCGCCAGCCCGGCTGGATCGTTACATCGGCTATTACGAACCGTATGCGACCAGCCATGAAGCGCTGGACAAGGATGAGGCGATGCAGGAAGAAACCCGCAATGTGGCGCGTGCCGTGGCGAAGGCGGTCGTCGAACTGCGCGCCGGGCGCCTGCAGGCGGTACAGCCGGTGTTGTCGCGGCCGCGACCGAAGTAGGCAAGCGTCATGCGACCAGACTTGAATGCCCTGTTGATTGGCCTGCTGGCGTTGTCCCTGACCGCCTGCAGCGAGATGGCCACGCTGCCGGTTTCGGCCGGCAGCGGACCGCAACCGACACTACCCCCGCCACTGCAGACAATGCTGCCGACCGTGAACATCGCGCCGGCCAAAGGCTGGCCAGACGGGATGACACCCCTGGCCGCCCAGGACACCCGTGTTGCCGCATTTGCCAGTGGCCTCGACCACCCGCGCTGGCTCTATGTGCTGCCCAATGGTGATGTGCTGGTGGCAGAAAGCAACGCGCCACCCAAACACGAAGACGCCAGGGGCATCAAATCCTGGCTGACCGGCTTGCTGATGAAGCGGGCGGGCGCCGGCGTACCCAGCGCCAACCGCATCACGCTGCTCCGTGACAGCGATGGCGACGGCATCGTCGATCTGCGCTCGGTGTTGCTGGCGGGGCTGAATTCACCATTCGGCATGGCGCTGATCGGCAATCATCTATATGTCGCCAATACCGATGCCGTGCTGCGCTTTCCCTACGCGGCCGGCGAGACACGAATCACCGCCCCCGGCAGCAAGGTAGTGGATTTGCCGGCTGGCCCGATCAATCACCACTGGACCAAGAACCTGATCGCCAGCCCGGATGGCAGCAAGCTCTATGTGACGGTGGGCTCGAACAGCAATGTGGCCGAACGCGGCATGGCAGCCGAGGCCGGGCGAGCCGCCATCTGGGTGGTCGACATCAAGAGCGGCACGCAGCGGGTCTTCGCCTCCGGCCCGCGCAACCCGAACGGCCTGGCCTGGGAAAAAGACAGCGGCGCGCTGTGGACCGTGGTCAATGAGCGTGATGAACTGGGTAGCGATCTGGTGCCCGATTACCTGACTTCAGTGCGTGACGGCGGTTTCTACGGCTGGCCTTACAGCTACTTCGGTCAGCATATCGACCAGCGCGTCACCCCGCCGCAAGCCGATCTGGTCGCCCAGGCCATTGTCCCGGATTACGCCCTCGGAGCGCACACCGCCTCGCTCGGCCTGGCCTCGGCGGCCGGCTCAAGCTTGCCGGCACCGTTCACCAACGGCATGTTCATCGGCCAGCATGGCTCGTGGAACCGCCGGCCGCATAGTGGCTACAAGGTGATTTTCGTGCCTTTCGCCAACGGCAAGCCCTCAGGCGAGTTGCCCATTGATGTGTTGAGCGGCTTTCTCAGTGAGCAGGGGGATGCCTACGGTCGGCCTGTTGGCGTGGCACTCGACCGGCGTGGTGCATTGCTCGTCGCCGACGATGTCGGCAATGTAATTTGGCGGGTGACTGCTCGTTGAAATCCGTTGCTCTGCCCCAACGTCGAGATGGTGTGATCCACCAGAGCCGGGCCGATGCCGAGGGAGGTGGAAAACTTCATCAGCAAAATATCGGGATCGTCAGTCGGCAATCATCAATCTGTGGTTCTGCGGTCGACCCGAAAAAAGAGTAAAAAATACATCGCTGCGCTCGGTTGGCGGTGTCGACCAAGTTCTGCTGACAGCCAATGGTTCAAAAAACTGGATTTCCTGCGGGCTGCTTTGGGGCTTGATGAGGGTCAGCATGCCATGTGTTGATAGCTAAAATTAATGCTGATCAATCCGGGAAGGCTGGCCTTTTAACTTAATTGGCTGCTGGGTGAGAATTTAGTTGACTGCGGGAATAAAACCCGTAGAATGCGCCCCTCTCCTGCAGCAGTCAGTTTTTTCGGCGGTTGAAAGAGAGTTAGGCGAGGCGAAATAGTTTAAGTTTAGCTTGACGGAAGTAAAGGAAGGGTTCATAATCTTTCCTCTCTGCTGCAGACGGGCTTACGGGTCTGGCGCAACGAGAAGTTCTTTAACAATTTGGACAACCGATAGGTGTGGGTGCCTTGATGCGAAGTGACTACGGTCAC
>JAUYQT010000597.1 GCA_030697085.1 Azonexus sp.
CACGGCAATCGCTTACGCAGGCGTCGTAAACAAGCGCAAAAATCTGTTAACAATCAATGACGTATGACAACGCCTTGTAAACCGTCTTGAAATGGCGTCTACTCTCGATCTTGTCGAGGAGCACAAATGACGTTACAAGAAGCGTTTGCAGAGGTGGAAGATCACCGCAGGGGGCCGGCGCGGCAGCATGACCTGAAGGAAATGATCGTGATGTCGATCTGTGCCGTGCTGTGTGGTGCGGATGGTTGGGTTGATGTCGCGGACTGGTGTGAAGGCGAAGAAGACTGGCTGAAGACATTTCTAGTGCTGGCCAATGGCACACCTTCCCATGACACGTTTGGCAACGTGTTTCGTGTGCTGGATGCCACGGTTTTCGAGCGTTGCTTTCGGTGCTGGGTGAGCAGCATCATCGGCGTGGCCGAAGGCGTTGTGGCGCTCGATGGCAAGACATTGAGAGGCTCAAAAGACGGGCCGAATACGGCGGTGCACATGGTCAGCGCCTACGCCACCGCGCTGGGCGTATCGCTGGGACAGGCAGGTGTCGCCGGCAAGGGCAATGAACTGGCGGCAATCAAGGCGCTACTGGAGAGCTTGGTACTCAAGGGCTGTATCGTCACCATCGACGCGCTGGGGTGCCAGACAGAGATTGCCAAGAAGATTGTCGACCAGGGTGGAGATTACATGTTGGCGGTGAAGGACAACCAGAAGAACCTGTCGCAGGCCGTTGTTGAGTTCTTTGACACAGCAGAAGCGTTTGATTATCGCAACGTGGTGGTACAAAAGAGCGTTTCTGTCGAGAAGAATCATGGCCGAATCGAAACGCGCCGGGTGGCCTTGGTGGCCGACGTCTCATGGATGGACAAGCCGATGCGCGAGCACTGGCAGAAGCTTGCCGCCGTCGGCATGATCGAATCCGTGCAGGAGATGAAAGACAAGGTGAGCGTCGAAAGGCGCTACTTCATCATGAGCGCCGGGGTAAAAACGGTGGCGCAGTTCGCTCGTGCGGCACGCGCTCACTGGGGGATTGAAAGTATGCACTGGGTCCTTGATGTGACCTTTCGCGAAGACGACTGCCGCGTGCGTAAAGGCCACGCCGCCCAAAACTTCTCTGCCATCAGAAAGTTCGCGATCACCGCTTTGCGTACCGACACGCGCCATCCGGATCGCAGCTTGCGCCGACGCCGCAAACTCGCCGACCGTCGCCCTGAATATCGCGTCGAGCTCCTCGGAATCAACGTGCCAACATTAATCTAGCTTCCTTGCCATGACATTTGTGTGTGCGATTGCCGTGCGTTGACCGTTTGTACGGCCGCATCGAGAACGTGCGTGGTGTACAGCATTACCGGTGAATAGATCGAAGTGACAAATGACCAGGGTGCCTTGCCTTTCGATGGGTAAATCAGTTGCTGAAGGTAGATCGCCTGCGAAGGTGATTCTTTGTCAGTGATATGGATGTCGGTAATGACGAAAAAGTTCAGAAGTTTTGCTTTTCGGGTTGTTGATGCACTGGAGTAGGCAGCGGGCATAAGATCAAGACGTAACTCGGCCTCTAAACTGGCGCCCAGTCTCCAACGTCCATAGTCATATTGCTGGTACTTATTAACCTCGCTAAGAAGAATCTTCGTCGCAGGTT
>JAUYQT010000609.1 GCA_030697085.1 Azonexus sp.
ATCGACCCAGTCGCCGCAATTGACGTAGGTCAGGCCATCGATCTCGCGGATCGTCGCCCAGTGGATATGGCCGCAGATCACACCATCCAGGCCGCGCTCGCGGGCATGGTGGATGGCCGAATCCTCGAAATCGAAAATGAAATTGAGCGCTGTCTTGACCTTGCGTTTGGCGTAGCCGGCTAGCGACCAGTAGCCAGAGATGCCGAGCTTGCGCCGCCCCCAGGAGAGCATGGCATTCAGGCGAACCAGCAGGTCGTAGGCTTTGTCACCGAGTACCGCCACCCAGCGGTGATGGCGGGTTACCTGATCGAAGGCATCGCCATGAATCAGCAGGAAGCGCCGACCGTCGGCGGTTTCATGCACCAGCTCGTCGGCCACCTCGATATCGCCAAAAATGATGCCGCAGTAGTCGCGTAGCGCTTCGTCGTGGTTACCGGGAATGAAGACGACACGGTCGCCGTGGCGGGCCCGGCGCAACAACTTCTGGACCACGGTGTTCTGCGCCTGCGACCAGTGGATGCTCCGGCTCATCGCCCAGAAGTCGATGATGTCGCCGATCAGATAGGTCTGTTCAGCCTGGTATTCACGGAGGAAATCGAGCAGACGATCCGCCTGGCACGCCCGCGTGCCGAGGTGGATGTCGGAGAGAAAAACTGATCTGACCTTGGGCATGGCTGCCACGATAGCCAGCGGTCGTGAAGGGGCTGTGACGACTCGATGACAATGCCGTGACAGCCGGTGAAAACAGGCCGCCGTTGACTCGGCTGCGGTCGACGCCTAAATTCGCCCGGTTTCCCCATCGCCCCCCCCAGGAGAACCCATGAAAATCGGCACCCCGCTTTCTCCCAGCACCAAGCGCGTCATGCTGCTCGGCGCTGGCGAACTCGGCAAGGAAGTAATCATTGCGGAATGCTCGTTCGTCACAACCCAAAAATTCTCCCCTTCCTGTCCGGCTGGATGGCATTTTCCTTTCTCTATCTCGTGGCATGCCTATTGCGTTGACATGGCAGATGTATTTCGAGGAGCGAAAAATGATTATCCAAGGCTTCAGCAATATTGCCTCCACTTACGGCGCAACCTACAAATCGGCTGTTGAGCGGCAAACTTCTCCGGCACCGGAGGCAAAATATGCCGATAAAGTAACTTTATCCACTGAAGGCAAGACGCTTGCTGCCGATGAAAGCAAGCCTGTTTTTACTCAACAAAGAACCTATGCCCAAGAGAGATTGCTTCAGGCAGCGAGTTCTGACCGTGCGAGTGCCGAAAAGATTGCCTACGATTTGGCAAAAACGCCAAGCACAATTTTTTACGATATCAGCGGTCAACGTGGCGTTGGTGATGGAACCGGAGAATTCGTAAGAAAGCTTTCGACTACTGGAGAAATCGTAGGTGATGACTACATCGAAAAATTCTTCAGCGAGGCTTCTGCCATCGATGCTCAGCGATTCTCCATCTATGAAACCGAGACCAAAAAAGGAACTGATCCAGTAGAAATACTGAGCAAGATGATCGATTTTACAAACCAGCAATCCCAAGACTATCTTGATGCAACGGGTTGGGGATGGCGAGGCAGCGCTCCTCCCGCTTGATACTTTCCCCTTTTGCTCCTTCTGTAGCGGCTCACATTCCATAGCCGCCAGCTCAATCTATCTGCCAATAACAGGGATGCAGCTCCAGGCCGGCCGGCTGCTTATGCCGCTCTGACTTCGTTGAGCAGGTTCAGGATGGCGGTCACGCAACTTGAGCAGTGTCACCAAGGCCAAGGGCGGCTTGGTCTTGCCGTTCTCATACCGTGAAAATGCATTGACCCCGCCGCCGAATATTTCGGCAGCCTCGGCGGGCGTGGCCTGTTCGGCAAACCGGAAGCATTCAAAAAGCGCCGGATGGGCGTTGCCGTGACCAATGGCGACGACATCACGCAGGCGCGGCAGCGAGCCAAACTGGCCGCCAACCGGGTCAAACCGGTGAAATCCTGATGCGTTTCGACCGCAGCATCCCTGTTTTTATGAATGCTGCGGTCGACTGGAAATTCAGCTAAAAATCAATGCCGTACGGCGAGGAATCCGGGATTTTCCGGAGGGTGGATTCCCGCAGATGCGGGAATGACGCCTCCTAGCTCAATGCCAGAATCAAGCGGCCTTGGCCAATGCCCTGGTCAGCAGTTCAGCGACTAGCGCGTTGATTCCGCCTTCATGGGTCAAGCCTTGCGCCTGAACCTGCTTGACCAACTCGGCCGGCAACTTGCAAGCGAAAGGGATCAAGCCGGCGGCCTGATCGAGCTTGCGTTGCTCACGTTTGTCGACCCCGCCGCCCGCGCCGGCACCGAAACGGTCGGGAATGCCGCCCGCGCCTATCTTGCCGTTGATTTTGCTGCCACGATTCTTTTCCAGATCGGTTTTAGTCATGCTCATGGGGATTTTTCCTTTATTTCAATGCGTTGGCGAAATCGCCTGCGACCCGGATTATCGCCGAAAGGGGTAAGAGCACGCAGAAAATCAGCCGATCAGACGAGTTACCCTCAGCGACGCGGCTAAGGAACGCATAAGGGACTAATGCCGAAAGACCGCGCAGGCGTGCTCGGTGCGCGCCTCGATTTTTGCAAACAAAAAATTCATATCAGAATCCCAGTCAAGCCCGAGGACTTCACAGGCAGGTGCCGACAAATAGGCCACCTGATTATCCCGGCGCTGGGTCAGATCCAGTGCGTTGGAGAGCACTTCGGCCACGTGCACCACCGAGACCAGCGTTTCGCTTAATCCCTCTTCTGGCTGATGATGAAAATTGATCGCCGCCACCACGGCCGCCGGCAGGCCCCAGTGTTCAGCGATGACCGAGCCAATCCAGCAATGATCGGCCCCGAAATAGCTCTGCTCCGCCTTGATGATGCTGATTTCGCCGGCAGCAACCAACTCATGGACAGCTTTAAATTCCAACGGATAAAAACGGGCTATCCAGAGCTGCCCGATATCGTGCAAAAGCCCGGCAATCAAGGCGTAATCAAGCGACAGGTGACTATTTCTGGCGAGCTCTTGCGCCGCCACACCAACCGCCGCGCTGTGCTCCCAAAAATAGGAAGACATCTGGCTATCGCGGGCGAACTCGGCAACGCCCACATTGAGCACAATTTCGCGCACCTTGGCCAGGCCGATCATCGAAGTCGCCCCCGCCAGCCCGTGAACTGCGGCGCCCGGGCGCATCGAAACAGCGGCTGAACTGGCCAGCGCAATAACCCGCCCGGCAATCACCGGATCTTGCTGCAGCAAATGCACGAGGCCGCTGGTACTGGCGTTTTCGTCATCAAGACTATCCAGCACACCACGAATTACCCGCGGAAAAGCCGGCAGCAAAGCGGTGCGCTCGATCACCTCAGCCTGGGTCAATCGTAGGGGCATCAACTTTTCTTCCAGCGGAGAACGGCGTCGTAAAGGCCAGCCAGTACGGGTTGCTGCAAGTCAGCTAACTGGAAGATTTCCTGTTGGCGCTTTTCACTCGCCGCCCATTCCATGTCGCGCACCTCGTCAGTGCGGCTGTCTACCGCCTCAATACAGGCGTATTCGGCGTGCCGTACGGCCATCTGACTCAAATTGGATTCAGTTAATTCGTGGCCGGCGGGCAGTAGAAAACTGATCACGCCCTGCTCCGGCACCCTTAAAGCAGCGCCCAGAACCATGCCTGGCTCAAGGCTGGAAAAGGGCAAACAACGTAAACGGGTCGCCATTTCAAATCCTGAGAATATTCAATATCAACAATATTAACAACAATACAAATTATTTAATATCGGCACGATTGACCCGAAAGTCGGGGCCGCCAAAATTTCAGACCCCGGCGATGCGGTTGGCCGGGAAACGAGCCGCGAAGCGGCTGCCGAGGCCGGGCTTGCTTTTTATGTCGAGTAGCGCCTGATGCCGATTCAACGAATGCTTGACGATGGCCAGCCCAAGCCCCGTACCACCGGCATCACGCGAACGGCCACGGTCGACACGATAAAAGCGTTCAGTTAATCGAGGAATATGCTTAGGGTCAATACCGATACCTGTGTCCTGCACCGCAAATTCGCCCCCTTGCGCGTTGGTATACCAGCTCAGGCGAACGGTGCCACCTGATGGCGTGTAGCGCACGGCATTGGCGACGAGGTTGCCAAATGCGCTCACCAGTTCCTGCTCCGAGCCGCGCAAGTCGCCCCGACCATCACTTTCAACGACGATGGTATGGCGTCCGGCGGAAAGCCCTTCGGCATCGCGACGCAGCTTGTCGATCAGGTTCGCCATATCAACAATGTCATTTTCCGGCGGTGGTGCCGACTCGATCGAGGACAGCGTCAGCAAATCCTGGACGATATTTTCCATGCGCTTCGACTGCTCCGACATCATCGCCAGGTAGCGTTGCCTTTCGTCGTGGTCGACCTCGATTTCCTGCAAAGTTTCAAGAAACCCGGCTAGAACCGTTAGCGGTGTACGCAATTCATGCGAAACATTGGCGACGAAATCACGACGCATGCGGTCGAGAAGGTCAGTCTGCGTCACATCCTTGATCTGCATAAGGCGCCGGTTACCGGCATAGCGAATCAAATAAATCGACAACACGCGGTCACCGCTCCGGTCGGAGCGCAGCGTCAGCGGCCGGCTAAAATCCGCCTCCTGCAAATAAGCGACGAATTCCGGACGACGCAGCAGATTGACGATCGGCTGACCACGGTCGGTCCGAATCGCCAAGCCGAGTTGCGTCTCTGCCGTTGTGTTCGAATAAACGATGTGGTTATTTTGATCGAGCAGTACAACGCCATCAGTCAGCGCCTGCCCGGCCGCAATCAGCATCCCTATTTCTTCATCACGCCTGGCGATTTGCTCACGCAGGTCTTTTTCATGGCGATACAGACGGCCAAAAATACCATCCCAAGACCCTTCGCCTTCGAGGCTGCCATCGACGACGGGCGCCTTTGACCAACGTTCGAGCCGGGCAAAATTGCGGAAGTGAAAGAGCATTTGCCAACAGAGGCCGGCACAAAATAACGACCAACCGGCCCACTCAGCAAAAAAATAACCAACCGGCAGGGCGACGAGCGCCGACAGCAAGGCTAGCAAAAGCCCGCGAATCAATTGTGCCGACACGCGACTCAGGCCCCCCGGAAACGATAGCCCGTACCACGCACCGTTTCGATACGCTCATGATGGCCGCTGCCCTCCAGCGCGGCTCGCAAGCGGCGAATATGAACGTCCACCGTGCGTTCCTCGATAAAGACGTGATCGCCCCAGACTTCATCGAGCAACTGCGCCCGGGAATAAACCCGTTCGGAATGGGTCATGAAGAAAAACAGCAAACGGAATTCGGTCGGCCCCAATTCGATCGGCTGGCCGGCGGCCAGTACGCGATGGGTCGCCGGATTAAGCGCCAGATCACCGGCCTCAACCGCTTCGCCGGCCAGATGCGGCGCTCGACGGCGCAGCACGGCGCGCACCCGGGCGACCAGTTCCTTCGGCGAAAACGGCTTGGTGATGTAATCATCAGCCCCTGCTTCCAGCCCCTGCACCTTGTCTTCTTCGTGCACGCGGGCGGTGAGCATGATGATCGGCATCTCACGGGTGCGCTCGTCGGCACGCAGCTTTTTGGCCAGCGCAACACCGGACTGGCCGGGCAGCATCCAGTCGAGCACGAGCAAATCCGGTAGCGCGGCGCGAATCGCCGACTCAGCCTCTTCGGCACTGCCGGCACGGACAACCAGAAATCCGGCGTGCTTGAGGTTGATGACGATCAGTTCCTGAATCGCCGGCTCGTCCTCAACGACCAGAATGGTCGGAGTCACTGGGCGGCCGCCTTCTTGCCGGTATGACGGATATCGCGGCCTTCGACGACGTAAATAACCTGTTCCGAGACATTCTTGGCGTGGTCACCGATACGCTCGATAGCCCGGGCGATGGTGATGATGTCGATCGACGTGGTGATCGTCCGCGGGTCTTCCATCATATGGGTGATGAGCTGACGAATGATCGACTTGAACTCGATATCGACCTCGGAATCGGCGCGAATAACTTGTCTCGCCTGCTCGGCATCAAGACGGGCAAAGGCATCCAGCGCCTGGCGAACCAAGACCAGCGCCGCTTCGGCCAGATGGCGAACGCCAATGCCGAACTGGGATGGGACATGGCCATTTTCGTAAATACGGCGCACACCCTTGGCGATTTTCTTGGCTTCATCACCGGCTCGCTCCAGGTCGGTGACTATTTTACTAATGGCCAACACCAGGCGCAGGTCGGAAGCGGCCGGCTGACGCTTGGCGATAACATGAGCACAATCGTCATCAATCGCCTTTTCAAGCTCATTTACCTTGTGGTCAGCATCGACAATGCTTTTGATGCTGCCGACTTCACCGCTCGCATAAGCATCGACGGCGGACGATATCTGGGTTTCGACCAAACCGCCCATTTGCAGCACATGCGTGCGCAAACGGCTGAGGTCTTCGTCAAACTGGCTGGAGAGATGCTGGCTTTCGTTCATTTCAATACCCTCCTTAGCCCATGCGGCCGGTAATGTAATCTTCTGTGCGCTTGTCCTGCGGCTTGATGAAAATCTCGTCGGTTTTGCCGAATTCGATCATCTCGCCGAGATACATATACGCCGTGTAATCGGAAACCCGCGCCGCCTGTTGCATGTTGTGGGTCACGATCAGGATGGTGACGCGCTTCTTCAGTTCGTGCACCAGTTCTTCAATGGCGCCAGTGGCGATCGGGTCGAGCGCCGAAGTCGGCTCATCGAACAGCAAGAGTTCAGGATCGGTGGCCAGGGCGCGGGCGATACACAAACGCTGTTGCTGACCGCCTGAGAGATTGGGCGCCAGTTCCTGCAGGCGATCTTTTACTTCATCCCAGATGGCAGCGCCGCGCAGCGCTTGCTCAACCTTGTCATCAAGCGCCCGCTTGTTGTTCTCGCCACGCACGCGCAAGCCGTAGGCGACATTTTCAAAAATGGTCTTCGGGAACGGATTCGGTTTCTGGAAGACCATGCCGATACGCATGCGGACTTCGATCGGATCGACATCCGGCGACAGCAGGTTGGTGTTGTCCGGAAAGAAACGGATTTCGCCTTCGTAGCGGTTGCCCGGGTAAAGATCGTGCATGCGGTTGAAACTGCGCAGATACGTCGATTTGCCGCAACCAGAAGGGCCGATCAGCGCGGTCACCTTCTTGTCGTAAATCGGCATGTTGATGTTCTTCAGGGCCTGGGCTTCACCGTAAAAAAAATTCAGGTTACGGGCTTCTGCCTTGAGGCTGGGTTGATCGTGAATCTGCATTTTAGAGTCCATTTCAGTCTTCATTTTTCGGTGTTTTTGCCGGTTGACCGCAGCATTTCATGGGCCGGGGCGCATCTGACGCGAAGACGAGCCGCAGACAGTGCGCTTAGCACGGCAAGGCGAAGTCGACAAAGTCAGAGGTGTTCCGGCCCATGAAATTACCATTTGATGTTTTTGCGCATCTTGTAGCGCAGGTAAATGGCGATGGCGTTCA
>JAUYQT010000618.1 GCA_030697085.1 Azonexus sp.
GACGGACGCTGATCAAACTGGAATCGGTCAATTCGCCGATGCGGATGGCGCAGTCGATATTTTCATTCAACAGATCAACCAATCTATCGCTTAAATCCAGGTTGACCGTAACCTCCGGATTAGTGCGCATAAAATCACCGACCAGCGGCGCGACATGCTGACGACCGAAACCGGAAGGCGCCGAGACGCGCAACTGCCCGCTGGCGCGAATGCCGCCCAAGGACACCGCCGCTTCAGCATTGGCCAGATCGTTCAGGGCTTTCTGGCAATCTTCAAGGAAGGCCAGCCCCTCGAAAGTAATCGTCAGCTTGCGTGTGGTGCGCAGCAACAATTTGACGCCAAGACGGCTCTCCAGCGCATCCAGCCGCCGCCCGATGATGGCCGGAGTAACGCCTTCTGCCCGGGCTGCAGCCGATAAACTCCCCCGGATAGCTGATGAAACAAAGGCTTCAATCTGCTTAAGTCGACTCATTTAATACCTGAGGTAAAAGATGAAATGATTTTAACGGGCTTTTTATTGAATGGAAATAGCCATAAAATTTGCGGCGTCGCATCAATTTACTCACTTATCAGGAGCTTCCATGAGCCTCAACCTGCCGCAAGGCGTGCAAATCACCGGTCCGATCAAAGCCGGCTACGAATCCATCCTGACCTTTGAAGCCCTCGAACTGGTCGCCAAGCTGCACCGCGCCGGCGAAGCGCGTCGCCAGGAACTGCTCAAGGCCCGTATCGAACGCCAGGCCCGCATCGATGCCGGCGAAATGCCTGACTTCCTGCCGGAAACCGCCCACATCCGCGCCGGCGACTGGAAGGTCGCCCCGGTGCCGCCGGCCCTGCACTGCCGCCGCGTCGAAATTACCGGCCCGGTCGAAGCCAAGATGATCATCAACGCCTTCAACTCGGGCGCTGATTCCTACATGACCGACTTCGAGGATTCGAATTCCCCGAACTGGGACAACCAGATCCAGGGCCAGATCAACCTGTACAAGGCAATTCGCCGCGAACTCTCGTTCAAGGGCGACAACGGCAAGGAATACAAGCTCAACGACAAGATCGCCACGCTGCAGATCCGTCCGCGCGGCTGGCACCTTGATGAAAAGCATGTGCTGGTCGACGGCCAGCGCGTTGGCGGCGGCATTTTTGACTTCGCCGTGGTCTTCTTCCACAACGCCAAGGAACAGATCGCGCGCGGCGCCGGCCCCTTCTTCTACCTGCCGAAGATGGAAAGCCACCTCGAAGCCCGCCTATGGAACGACCTTTTCGTCATCGCCCAGGACCACATCGGTCTGCCGCAAGGCACGATCAAGGCCACCGTGCTGGTCGAAACCATTCTCGCCACCTTCGAGATGGAAGAAATTCTCTACGAACTGCGCGAACACTCGGCTGGTTTGAACGCCGGTCGCTGGGACTACATTTTCTCCTGCATCAAGAAGTTCAAGAAGAACAAGGACTTCTGCCTGGCCCAGCGCAGCGCCATCACCATGGAAGTGCCGTTTATGCGCTCCTACGCGCTGGCTCTGGTCCAGGCCTGCCACAAGCGTGGCGCCCCGGCGATGGGCGGCATGTCGGCCCTGATCCCGATCAAGAACGACCCGGTTGCCAACGAAAAGGCGCTGGCCGGCATTCGCCATGACAAGACCCGTGACGCCAACGACGGCTACGACGGCGGCTGGGTAGCTCACCCGGGCCTGGTGCCGATCGCCATGGAAGAGTTCGTCAAGGTCCTCGGCGACAAGCCGAACCAGTTCGGCAAGCAGGTTGAAGGCAACTTCGGCCCGGCTCAATGGCTCGATTTCCAGCCGAGCACCCCGATCACCGAAGCCGGTCTGCGCAACAACATCAATGTCGGCATCCATTACCTCGGCAGCTGGCTGGCCGGCAACGGCTGCGTGCCGATCCACAACCTGATGGAAGATGCGGCGACCGCTGAAATCTCCCGCTCGCAAGTGTGGCAGTGGGTGGTTTCGCCGAAGGGCATTCTCGACGATGGCCGCAAGGTGACCGAAGAAATGGTTCGCCCGATGATCGCCGAGGAGCTACTCAAGGTGAAAGCAACGGTCACCGCTCAGGGCGAGGACACCGCCAGCTACGATCAAGCCGCTGTCATCTTCGACAAGATGTCACTGACCCCGGACTACCCGGAGTTCCTGACCTTGCCGCTGTATGAGGCAATGGAATAAATATCGGCAAAGACGCCCAGCTCTGACAGAGAATCAGTCAATGGAACGCCGGGGAAACCCGGCGTATTCATTGGGGCCGCAAGCAAGCAATTGTCAGCATGATCGTGCTTCTTTTTCGATCGATCACAAACAATCGCTAGGGAAGCACTGATTTAATCCGTTCTCCCTGAGCTTGTCGAAGTGCAATCCCAGTGTTTTCAGAGGCTTCGACAGGCTCAGCCCGAACGGTTCTGAATAAAACAGTTCTGAATAAATCAGCGTTTCCTTAACGGTCGGTCGGACTTAAAGAATCGAAGCAAAAATCCGGCTGGGCGAAATCTGCACCGATCAGACGGATTTGCGGCCGATTTTCTTTAATTCTGACCGATTGCCAGCACGGCGGCACGTACAAATATTCACTGCTGGGCCGCCCGCTTGACTCGCGACGCGCGCCCTATGCTATACATATGCCCGTTATTTTTTGACTGGACTACTACAAAATTATGAAAACATCAGAAGACTCCGTCGTATTCGGCACTGAAGACATTCTGCGCAGCCTGTGCGATTCAGTGACCAAGGTTCTCAGCATCGCGACCCAGAGCCCGATTCGCTATTCCGGCATGGTTCAACGCATCACAAAAACCTGCCTGAAGCCAGATATCGGCTGTTTTGTACTATTTGATGGTGGCTTTTCTGGCCTGGTCGTCCTCAACTTCTCGGCTCAGTCCGCTCTGGAAGTTTATGAGAGCTACCTGTTGAGCATGGGCATGGCGAAGAGTGAACTCGCTACCAGCCACACGGCGGACGAGGTCAGTAACGTAATGGGCGAACTGATGAATCAGATCGTCGGCGACTTCACCGGCAAGGTAGCGCGTGAGTTACAAACCCATATCACGCAGAATCAGCCGAAGATGCTCGTTCTCAACAAGCAGGTGATGTTGAGCGTGGACACCAATCTCGACAAACCCGAAGCACGGCGCGTCACCTTCTTCACCAGCCGCAACAATATTTTTTATCTGGAAATGGCCATCGACCGCACCGAATTCATCAAATTGAATGATTTTGAATCACTCGAAGCCCCCGATCCGGACGAAGTGATTGCGCAGGCCAACGCGCAGCAGCCGGCAAGATCGGCAGAAACACCCAAGACCGACGAACAGGACGACTTCCTCAAGTCGCTAGGCATGTAAAACACCGGCCGGGCACTTTTTTCCTTAAAAAGAGGTGCCCAACCGCCCGCAGCGCGCCCCAGTCAGCCTTGGCAATTATGGAAATCCTCATCGAGATCATCCTGAAAGCGGGCCGCTCGGCGGTTGAGCTTTCTTTATTTGTGTTGCTGCCGGTGATGGTCGTCATGCTCGCGCTGATGCGCCTGCTCGAAGCTCGCGGCGTGCTCGACTGGCTGGTGGTTAGACTGGCGCCGGCACTGAAACCGGTTGGGCTAACCGGGCTCGGTGTTTTTGCCGCCTTGCAGATCAACTTTGTCAGCTTTGCCGCCCCGATGGCGACGCTGACCATGATGGAACAACGCGGCGCTTCCGACCGCCACATTGCCGCAACGCTGGCCATGGTATTTGCCATGGCGCAGGCCAATGCCGCCTTGCCGATGATGACGATGGGCCTGCATTTCGGCACCACGCTGCTCTACTCGATTGTCGGCGGGCTGGTCGCAGCTGCCGCCACCTATTATATTTTTGGCCGGGCGCTCTCGGCCGAAGAAGCGCGACTGGATGAAACGCTCAATCATCCGGTCGCAGAAAACGCCAAAGGGGTGCTCGACGTGATCAATCGGGCCGGCGCCGAAGCTTTCAAAATTGCCATCGGCGCCATCCCGATGCTCGTGCTTTCTCTCGTCATCGTCACCGCGCTACGCACTTCCGGCGCCATCGATAGCCTGACCCGCCTGATCGCCCCGCTATTGAGCACCGCCTCGATCGACCCTGCGCTGATTCTGCCCACACTGACCAAATACCTTGCCGGCGGCACGGCAATGATGGGCGTCATGGATGAAATGCGTCGAGCCGGCCAAGTCAGTGCCGAACTACTCAACGCCAGTGCCGGCTTCCTGATTTCCCCGTTCGATTTGCCCGGTGTCGCCGTGCTGATCTCTGCCGGCCGTCGCGTTGCCGCTGTCTGGAAACCAGCGGCCCTGGGCGCCTGCGTCGGCATCGCCGTGCGCACCCTTGGCCACATTATTACCCCCTGAACAACCCAAGGCCACCATGCTCTCCGCCCTCACCCAACTGCTGATCTTCCAACTCACCGGCGAAATCATCGCCCGTGGGCTGAACTTGCCGGTGCCCGGCCCGGTAATCGGCATGTTGCTACTTTTCATCGCCCTTGTGTTACGCGGTGGGCCCGGTCCGGAACTTCGCACGACCAGCCAAAATCTGCTCCAACACCTCTCGCTACTTTTTGTCCCCGCCGGCGCCGGCATCATGGTGCACCTGCATCGCGTCACCGAAGAATGGCTGCCGCTGCTGCTCTCGCTACTCATCAGCACATTGGCAACGCTGGTCGTCACCGCACTGGCGATGAAACTTTGCCAGCGCGCACCCGCCGCACCGGAGGAGCAGCCATGACGCCGCCAATCAGCGAAATCTGGGTCTATCTCTCGGCCTCGCCACTACTCGGACTGACCATCACGCTGCTCGCCTACCAGGGCGCTTTCTGGCTCTATCAGCGCACCGGTTGCAATCCGCTCGCCAATCCGGTGCTGATCGCGGTCAGCGTTTTAGTGCTTTTTTTGACGTTGACCGCAACCAGCTACGAAACCTACTTCGCCGGTGCCCAATTCGTCCACTTTCTCCTCGGGCCGGCCACGGTTGCCCTCGCCATTCCTCTTTACACCCAATTCCATCGCGTCCGCGCCATGTTGCTGCCGGTCGTCATCGGCCTGCTCGCCGGCAGCTTGACCGCCGTCATCTCGGCGGTGCTCGTCGGCCGGCTGTTTGGCGCCAGTTTATCGACCCAGCTTTCACTCGCCCCCAAATCCGTGACGACGCCGATTGCCATGGGTATTGCCGAACGTATCGGCGGCATTCCCTCGCTGACCGCCGTGCTCGTCATCATCACCGGCATTCTTGGCGCAGTCGGCGCGCGCTATGTCTTTGATGCGATGAAACTACGCGATCCAGCCATCCGCGGCTTCGCCATCGGCGTCGCCTCGCACGGTATCGGCACGGCGCGGGCCTTCCAGGTCAATGAGCAAAGCGGTGCCTTTGCAGCACTGGCAATGGGCCTGAACGGGGCGCTAACCGCCATCCTCGTGCCGCTGCTCGCCAACTGGTTGCATCTTCATTGAGAACCTTGACGGCCATAAAACCAACGGCTGACCATCGGTTGATAGAAAAAATTGCCACCCCTGCGGTCAACCGGCAAAAGCAGGCAAAAAGCCCAAGCTGCCAAGTTAGGGTAAGTACCTATGGTCGGCAACACAGGCTAAGCCAAGAATAGCCCAATGTTCTTACGCCCTCCACCCGCCCCCACCAAGCAGACCTGGCTCTGGCTTGCCCCCTACGTCGCCATCGGCATTTTTTCATTGGCCATGCTGATTGTGACCGCACTGCTCCAGTGGCGCGAACAGGACACTGCCCGTTCCGCACTGGAAGGCGACATGCACTGGGCCGAGCGCACCATTGAAAACCGCCTGCATGCCCACCAGGACTTTCTGACCACACTCGGTCGCGAACAGGAATTCAGGCAACTCAGCTATGAAGCCTTTCAGGTTCGGGCCAGTCGTTACGTGCGCGACAATCCGGAAATCGAGGCCATTATCTGGGTCAGCACCGGCGGCAAGGTAGAGTGGGTATCCCCCAATGAAACAACCGCCACCTACGTCGGCGATCAGCTCGACTCAACCCGTCTGCTCTCCCTGCAAAAAGCCCTGCGCACCCTGCGTCCGCTGTTCTCGGAAAACTACCCGAATGCGGCGCAGCAACCGGCCAATGACCTGATTCTGCCCGTCCAGACAGGCAGCGCCGACATCGGCGCCTTCATTGCCATTCAGTCGCTCGAAACCCTGTTTCGGGCAACGCTGCCCACCGCCTTCACCAGTCGCTACAGCCTCAGCGTCGTCGATGCCGAAGGGCGCGAAGTATTCAGCAATAGCTCCATCAAACCCACTGACCGCACAATTTCCGGCACAATCAGCCTCGATCTACCCAACAACCACCTCGGCCTCAACATCGTCGCCTACCGCAGCGGCGGCGCCTGGCTGACTTTCGTACCCGCCGGGCTGATCATCTTCCTCACCCTGGTTGCGACGGCCACCCTCGTCCAACTGCGTCGCCACGCCCATCACCGAGCCGCAACCGAAGAACAGTTACGCGCCGCCTACGCCTTTCGCCACGCCATGTCGCAATCACTGATTACCGGTTTGCGGGCGATTGATCTCAAGGGGCGCATCACCTTCGTCAATGCCGCCTTTTGTCGCATGACCGGTTTCGACGAAGGCGAACTGGTCGGCGTTGCGCCGCCCTACCCCTACTGGCCGGCAGAGGAGTTCAACAATCTTCAACACAACATTGACCAGGCACTAGCCGGGCAGGCACCGGCCGGTGGTTTCGAGATGCGCATCATGCGCAAAAATGGCGAGCGTTTCGATGTCCGCCTCTACTTCTCGCCGCTGATCGACAGCAACGATCGGCAAATCGGCTGGATGGCCTCGATGAACGACATCACCGAACCGAAGCGGGCCCGGGTCGAACTGGAACGCGCCCACGAACGTTTCGTCACCGTTATCGACGGCCTCGATACGGCGGTGCACGTAGCCGATGTCGAAAGCGGTGAAATTCTCTTCGCCAACCAGGCTTTCCAGAGCATTTTTGGCTTCAACAGCGTTGGCCAAAATTCGGCACTGATCACCGCCGCCTGCCGGCCAGCGCCTGAAACCTTGTTGGTCGATCCGGGTAAACTCAGCACCGACGACCTGCCTTGCGAAGTTTTCGACGGCGAACTGCAGCACACACTGTCCGGCCGCTGGTATCACCTGCACGAACGCGCCATTCGCTGGACCGACGGACGCACCGTACGCGTCCAGATCGCCGCCGACATTACCGATCAGAAGCACATCGACGAAATCCATCTGCAACAGCAAAAACGCCTCGAACAAACCTCGCGCCTGATCACCATGGGCGA
>JAUYQT010000633.1 GCA_030697085.1 Azonexus sp.
CGGAGGTGTAGCCAGCCTGCGAAGTGCGCCGCGTTTTCAGGCGTGGAAAGTAGTGATAGACCTTTTCCAGGCTGTCTTTTAGCTCAGCCCGTGAAATCGAGCGCGTATAAGCGCCAGTCAGCAGATTTTCCTCAATCGTCAGGTGGCCGAAGCAATGCCGCCCTTCCATCACCTGAATGACGCCGCGCTTGACCAGTTCGTTGGGGGTCAGCTGATCGATGCGCTGACCCTTGTATTCGACCAAACCTTTGGTGACATCGCCGCGTTCGGCGTGCAGCAGGTTGGAAATGGCTTTCAATGTGGTCGACTTGCCGGCGCCATTGGCCCCGAGCAAAGCAACGATTTTGCCTTTCGGCACGTTCAGCGAAACGCCCTTGAGTACCAGAATCACGTGGTCGTAGATGACCTCGATGTTTTTGATGCTCAAATACGTGTCGACCGTGGGGCCAGCCGTGGTTTCTATGGTCGCAGCAGTGGCAGTTTGTGTAGTCATGTTGGCTCCTGTAGTCGCCAGTTGCTAGTCGCTGGTTATTAGTCGCTAGCTATTTTTCGCTAGCAAGAACAGCTAACGACTAACCACTAGCGACTAACGACTCAGTCCTACTTTTCCTTCGAGCAATCACGCGGTGTGATGCCTTTTTCTTTGGCGTACTGCTGGGCAGAGGCCTTGAAAAGCGGGTGGATCAGCGCTTTGTTGCCCTCGATCCAGCCGGACACCGGTACCCACTGGGCGCCATCCCACTGCTGGATTTTTATCTTGCCGGAGCCTTCGTGGTTATCGCAGGAGGTCTTGATTTCCGGCAGCAGGTCGGTGGCGCCCAAAGCTTTCAGACGGGCATCGGTGATATTGAGATTTTCCAGCGCCCAACGTGTTTGCTCGCCATTGAGCGCCTTGCCTTTGCCATATTTTTCCTGGCCCTTGCGAATCGCCTCAACTGACAGCACAGCGGCAGAAACGCCACGGTTGTAGAGGACAGTGCCGATCTTGTCCTTGTTCTCCATGTTGCCTTTGCCGGCGCCATAGACCACCTTTTCAATATCGGCAATCACTGGCACCTGTTTGCCAGCAACGTTCCAGGTCGCGGCCATGTAACCCTTGGCGGCGGCACCGGCTGGGACGACATCCTCTTCCGAACCGGTCCACCAGGAGCCGATCATCTTCTCGCGCGGGAACGCGTTTTTCTGGGCGGTTTTCAGTGCCGTCTGGTTCATCACGCCCCAGCCCCAGAAAACGACGAAATCAGGCTTTTCCTGGCGAATTCTGGTCCATTGCGAGCCCTGTTCGTTACCCGGGTGAGCGACGGGAATTTGCACCAGCGTGAACTTGTTCAGCGCCGCCTCGGCTTCCATCGCAATGATGGCTTCCTTGCCATACGCCGAGTCGTGATACAGATAAACGATCTTCTTGCCGGCCAGATTGCCGCCGAGCTTTTCCTTGACGAACTTGAGAATGGCCGAGGCTTGCATCTGGTAGGTCGTGACCAGCGGGAAGGCGTAGGGGAAGACCGAACCGTCGACCGCATCGGTCCGGCCGTAGCCCATCATCGCCAGGGGCAGTTTGTCCTGCGCCGACTTGTCGATCAGGGCGTAGGAGATGCCGGTGGACATGGTGTGGATTGGCCCGGCCGACTTTGCGGCTTTGCTCTTCAGACGTTCGTAACACTCGACGCCCTTGGCATTGTTGTATTCAGTTTCACATTCTTCATAGGTCATCATGACGCCATTGACGCCATTTTCCTTCAGATTGACGTAGTTCAGATAGTCGATGAAGCCACCGTAAAAAGATTGGCCGTTTGAACCGTAAGGGCCAACGCGGTAATCGATCAGCGGGAAAACTGCTCTTCTGCAGCGACGGCCATTTGTGACAGCATCGCCATGGAAACCGCAGCGGCGGCAAGGGCGGGTTTGAATCCTTTAATCATCTTATGTCTCCTCCAGTTATTACGAAAAGCGACGGGGCCGCCGCCGCTCCAACAACAGCCAACCCTAGTGAGGGAAAGGCCACAAACGCAATTTCTCCTTGGCGATCTGCCACAAGCGGGCCAGCCCGTGCGGCTCGACAATCAGGAAGAACATGATCAATGCACCGAATACTGCAATCTGAATGTGCGATACGGTGGCGCTGGCAAAAGGCAGGCCGAACAGGTCGGCGGCAAAAGGCAGGGCGACATCGAGAAAAATCGGCAAGAGCAAAATGAAGGCAGCACCGAGGAAGCTACCCATGATCGAACCGACGCCGCCGATGATGATCATGAACAGGATCTTGAACGACATATCGAGTGAGAAGCCATCCGGCTCAACTGAACCGAGGTAGCAAAAGGCATAGAGCGCCCCGGCTACGCCACAGTAAAAAGAGCTGATCGCGAAGGCGAGCAGTTTGGTCGGCATCAGGCGAATGCCGATTACCGAAGCGGCCACATCCATGTCGCGCACCGCCATCCAGGCCCGGCCAGTCGCTGAACGCACCATGTTCTTGGCAGCCAGGCCGAGAAAGACAACGATCGAAAGCACGAGCAGATATTTCTCGACCGGCGTCGTCAGTTCATGGCCGAAGATGATCAGCCGCTGTGTCGAGATGACGCCGGAAGATGAATTATTCGATAGCCAGGGAAACTTGGTCAGACACCAGACGATGAAAAACTGCGCCGCCAGCGTCGCCACCGCCAGATAAAAGCCCTTGATACGCAATGACGGCAGGCCGAACAGAATACCCACCCCGGCTGCGGTCAACCCGGCACAAATGAAGGAAACCAGAATCGGAATGCCCTCAACGCGGAGCTGGAAGTTGTAGGCGGCATAAGCCCCCACCGCCATGAAAGCCGCCGAGCCGAGCGAGAGCTGGCCAGCGTAACCGGTCAGAATATTCAGGCCCAGCGCGGCCAGGGAAAAAATCAGGAAAGGAATCAGGATGGCGGAGAACCAGTATTCACTGGCAAACAGCGGCACGCCGACAAAAGCGATGGCGAGCAGCGCGATGATGCCGATGCGATCCTGGCGAATTGGAAATATCTGCTGGTCGGCAGCGTAGGTGGTTTTGAATTGACCGGCTTCACGGTAAAGCATATTGGATAGTCCTTAGTTGCTAGTCTTTAGTCGGAGAGCCAAGGCGTTAGACGCGGTCGATGTGTTTTTCGCCGAACAAACCTTCGGGACGAACCAACAGAAATGCCAGCGCCAGCACATAAGGGAACCAGCCCTCGATACCACCAAAATTGCCCCCGAACGTATCCTGCATGACCGGTGGAATGTAAATTTCAGCCAGCTTTTCGGAGGCGCCAATGATCAGGCCACCGATGATTGCTCCCGGCACCGAGGTAAAGCCGCCAAGAATAAGCACGGGTAAAGCCTTGAGCGCGGTGAAGGTGAGCGCAAACTGCACGCCGTTGCGCGCACCCCACATCATGCCGGCGACCAGCGCGACAAAACCGGCGACTCCCCAGACGATGGCCCAGATGTTTTGCAGCGGAATGCCAATCGACAAAGCCGCCTGATGATCATCCGCTACCGCCCGCAACGCCCGGCCGATGCGGGTGTATTGGAAGAACAAGGCGAGCGCGGCAACCAGTACGGAAGCCACACCTGCGGCGACCAGATCAAACCGGGAAATGACCATGTTCCAGTTATCGAGAATGTACGGAATCGGCTCGTCGACGATGCCGAGTTCCAGCGCCCGGGGGTCGCTGCCGAACACCATGGGGGCCAGGCCTTCGATGAAGAAAGCCAGACCGATGGTGGCCATGAACAGAGTAATGGGCGGCTGATTGACCAGTTTGCGCAGCACGAACTTTTCAGTCGCGATGCCAAACAGCGTCATGATGACAAAGGCCAGAATGACCGCCATCCAGAGCGGTGCGCCCCATTCCATGATGCCGACCACAGACAGCGCGGCGAGATAAACCATGGCGCCCTGGGCAAAGTTGAAGACGCCCGAGGCCTTGTAGATCAGTACGAAACCCAACGCAACGAGGGCATACATAATCCCCGAAAGCAGGCCACCGATCAGCACTTCGAAAAAGAAATTCATATTTCCGTCTCCTTAGTGACCAGCGCCGAGATAGGCCTTGATCACATCCTCGTTATTTTTGACTTCATTCGGCACGCCGTCGCCGATCTTCTTGCCGTAGTCGAGCACGACGACGCGATCAGAAATGTCCATGACGACACCCATGTCGTGCTCAATGAGCACAATCGTTGTCCCGAACTGGTCATTCACATCGAGGATGAAACGGCACATATCCTGTTTCTCTTCGACATTCATGCCGGCCATCGGCTCGTCCAGAAGCAACATGGTCGGCTCGGCGGCCAGCGCCCGGGCCAGTTCGACACGTTTTTGCAGGCCATAAGGCAGTCGACCGACCGGCGTCTTGCGAATGTGCTGAATCTCCAAAAAGTCGATCACTCCCTCAACCACCTTGCGATGTTCCAGCTCTTCTCTTCTGGCCCGGCCAAACCACAGCGCATGTTCGATGAAGTTGGCCTTCATCTTGGTAATGC
>JAUYQT010000644.1 GCA_030697085.1 Azonexus sp.
AGCGGCGGAATTCGCCGGTTCCCCAGCGAGTGAAGGCGCCAGTCAAATTTGCCGGCACAGTGTTTGCCCAGCCAGCCAATGGCACTGCGGACAAAGCAGCCAGCGCCAGCACAAAGCGGCGCCGCATCGAGCCTTTATCCATCAGCCCCGTCGTCATTACCGGCAAAAACAAGCGTTCGCCTGTTTCAGCACGACCTGTTTCACCGGGCCCCTTGAGAGGTGCCGAGCAACGCAGGCTTGGCGGGGGCTTTCGACTCGCGTTGTCTGCGCCGCCGGCGAGTTTAGCGAGTCGCCCGCCAAGCCGAGTAGCGCCGGGAACCCGCAACGCGGGCACCGACCCAGGGGTGGCTTTTTCTTTGGCTACTTTCTTTTGGCCACGCAAAAGAAAGTACGCCCGCGCCTCAAGCGCGGAAAGCACAGCCAAACGAAGCGAAGAAAAATTCATCCCCGCCACCTCAGCGGTGCGCGAGTTCAAAATGCACCACATCAACGTTACCCGCCAGAAACCCGGCTTCGCAGTAACAGAGATACATCCGCCAGAGTCGGCGGAAGTTTTCGTCAAAACCGAGGGCGGCGATTTCCGGCCATTTGGCCTCAAAGGCGTGGCGCCATTCAGCCAGCGTCCGGGCGTAGTCCTCGCCAAAGGCGTATTCGCCATGCACGACCAGCCCCTGCCTGGCCGCCGCGGCACGGAAGGCGGCGCGGGACGGCAGCATGCCGCCGGGGAAGACGTATTGCTGAATGAAGTCGGTGCCCTTGCGGTAATCGGCGAACAGGTCATCACGGATGGTGATGCTCTGCACGACCGCCCGACCGCCCGGCTTCAGGGATTTGGCGATGGTTTTGAAGTAGGCAGGCCACCAGCGTTCGCCCACCGCCTCAAACATTTCGATGGAAACGATGTGATCGAACTGTTCTTCGGTATCGCGATAATCCTGCAGCCTTAAATCGGCGCCCGGCACGCGTTTTTGCGCCCATTCGAGCTGGGCGGGCGACAGGGTCAGGCCGGTCACTTGCAAACCTTCTTCGACCGCCATTTCGGCAAAACCGCCCCAACCACAACCGATTTCGAGCACGCTCTGCCCGGCATCCGCCTTCAGGCGGCGCAGGATGCGTGCGTATTTGGCCCGCTGTGCATTTTCCAGCCAACCGTTATCGGCCGCCCGGTAAAGCGCGCTCGAATAGCTCATGCCCGGGTCGAGCCAGAGCTGGTAAAAATCATTGCCCAGATCGTAGTGCGCCATGATGTTGCGTTTGCTGCCGGCACGGCTGTTGCCGTTCAGCCAATGGCGTACCCGCGCCGCCAGCAGGTTGCGCCAGGAGCCGTAAACCGCCTTTTTGAGGACAGCGCGATTCCTCGCCAGCAAGGTAAGCAGACCGGTGATATCCGGCGAATCCCAGTGACCATCCAGATAAGCTTCGGCCAGACCGATATCGCCGCGCGCCAATACGGCGCTGAACATCGCGTCGTCGCTCACGGTCAACGTCACGCCATGCTCGCCATTGCCGAACAAGCGGCTGGAACCGTCGGGCAGGCGGATTTCAAGGCGGCCGTCCTGTAGCCCTTCAAGCAGCTGGAATACCAGCCGGGTATCACGCGCCAGCGGCTCGGTCTGACGCAAGGTCATGGTGTTCATTTGCTCGGCTCCTCTACAGGGAAGTTGGGTTTGCTGCCATGAAACGGCACGCCCTTGAGCCACAGCTTGAGAGCTTGCCAGTAAATACGGAAAGTGATGCCGGCGGTGAGCAGCGGCATGCGCAGGAAGGCGGCGAGCAACGCGCCGGTCGACCAGGCTTTGCGCCGGCCTGAAATGGAAGTCAGCAGCAGTTCGCCTTCGGCATCGTCATAGTCGATCCGTACCACCGGACAGTTGCGCTGCAGGAAAAAGCGGAAGCGATAGCCGCCTTCGACTTCGCAGAAAGGCGAAACATGGAATTCCTTGCTCGCCTTCAGCACCTGACCATCGCGCAGCGGCGAGCCATCCGGGTTGTGCAGCAGATAATTGTGGCGGCCGCTGAAGGTGTTACTGACTTCGGCCAGCACGGCGATCAGCGCGCCATCGCGGTTGTGGCAGAACCACAGACTGACCGGATTGAAGACGTAACCGAATACCCGTGGAAAGCACTGGAGAATGATCTCGCCGTCGTCCGGCAGGCCGCGCTCACGCAGCAGAGACTGCATCCAGGGCAGCAACGGGCTGCCGTCACGCGGGCCGTGGTCTTTTTGCCGGAAGCTGAGCAGATTGCTGCGGTCAACCGAGAAAATCGGGCAATTTCCGGCACTCAGATTGCGCAGCGGCAACTGCACGAAGAAGACTGGATAGACGAAAGCATTGACCGCCGGCCGCAAACGCCGGTGCATGACGTGGCCAATCAGCAAGGTAGGCGCTAAAGCCATGATGTTCTCAGGCGTTCGCCAGTTCGCGGGCCGGCGCAACTGCACCCTGCCACGGCGCCTGGATGCCCATGCCATTCACCACACGCAGCGCCGACTTCAAACCGTCTTCGTGGAAGCCGTAGCTGCCCCAGGCGCCAGCCAGCCAGATACCGTTTTCGCCCTGCACCTGCGCCAGCTTTTGCTGGGCGGCGATGGCCGGGCCATCGAAAATCGGGTGGGCGTAGTCGAACTCGGCAATGATTTTGGCCGGA
>JAUYQT010000663.1 GCA_030697085.1 Azonexus sp.
GGCCTGGAAGTAGCCGATGGCGCAGGCCGCATCGTTCATTAACGAATAATCGCCATTCATGCTGGCAAAAATAAGCGCTTTATATGCGTTGACCGTAGCCGTTGGATAAGCGCGGGTGGCGCCAAAATCGAGGAGGATCAACTGTCGGCTTTGGCTGTCGTAGCGATAATTGGCGAAATTCGGGTCGGTTTGGATGAGTTGGAATTCAAAAATTTCGCGGAAGAGCAGCGTGAACAGCAAGCCGATCACTCGATTTCGCTCGGATTGCGGCTGTTTGAGAAGTGATTCAATCGGTTCACCGCCCACGTAAGTCATTGCGAGAATATTGCTAGTGCTCAGATCCGTGTGCATTGCCGGCACGGTAAATTGAGGTGAATCGGCCAGTAATTCGCCATATTGACGCAGCCATTTGCCCTCATCGATATAGTTGGCCTCGGCGTGCAATTGTTCTTTGGCTTCAGCCAGCAGCGGCGCAATATCCAGGTTTTTGGGCAGTAATCCCGAAATGCGGAGCAGGATGGCGACGTTGTCGACGTCGCTATCGATGCTCTGGCGAACGCCGGGATATTGCACCTTGATCGCCAGATGCCGGCCGTCTTTGGTGCGTGCGGCATGAACCTGGCCGATCGAGGCCGCGGCCATCGGGGTGAAGGAGAAGCGTTCGAAATGTCGATCCCAGCCTTCGCCCCAGTGAGTATTGAGGACGACGACCAATTGGCTCATCGGCATCGGGTGAGCGTCGGCACGCAGGCGCGCCATAATTTCGGCCAACTCGGGCGGTAGCAAATCGCCTGCGTCCATCGATAGTAATTGTCCAACTTTCATTGCCGCACCCCGCAGTTGCGCAAGTTGGTCGGCAACGCGGCGAGCGTTGGCGGGCGTCAGTAGCAGATCGCCGATGCTTGGTCGCTTGCCCTGGGCGAACTGGCGAAAGCCTTCAGCGAGCATGCCGCCAGCCACCCCGGAGGCGAGGCCGCCGAGCCTGGCCAGCCGCGACCAGCGGTTGCCGGGTACCGCCAGGCTCCTGGCTGGAACTGGTTCGGCGGTGTCATTGGGAGGCATGGTTGCGGCCTGGTTTCGGGCTATCTCTATCCGGATAAGGGGATTCGTCCAGCGGGTAAGGATCGGCGACGTAGGCCGGGCCTTTCATGGCGACGACGACAAAGGCGCCAATGGCGACGGTGAACACGATTGTCCAGTGCAAAATGATCAGGCTGATTGCGTAAATGTCGATGGTCATGATCTGGGTGGCAATTTCTGTCGCGCTACCGGTCGAGATAAAAAGTCGCGCCGCCAGCGAAGGCAGCGCGAGCAGTAGCGTCCCGATGATCAATATTTTCGGCAGCAGGCGAAGGATTTTGCGTTCCTTGCCGGGAGGCGTTTCGATAAAGCCCGGCAACTGGTTGAAAAGTTTCATGGTGCGGCGCTCCTTAACGACAAGTTTCATGCGCTCAGGCGTAATGAGCAAAGCTGCCGGCGCCGGTAATTAGTACTGCTTTTTCTAGGCTCATGCGGCTTCCCGATTTAATGTATTGCGTTGATTGAATTGGACTGTCGCACTTGAAAATAATTCATTCGTCCAGGACAAGTTATTGGTTCATACAAAGCAAACGGTCACTTTTGCGGAATAATACGAATGATATTTGTGGTTGTCTAGGACAAAAATGGCAATTGTGACGCCAACGGTAGGAGCTGGCTCGTCTCGATCATTCTTTTCGAAGTGTTATCTGCCGCGGTTCTCAATGGCTTGCGGGCGCGGCTGAAAGGGTTGGGCCAGGCTGTCGCTGAGTCGATCTGGGTGGCGGTTGCGTAAAAACGAGCCTTGACTCGCGTGCCACAAACCGGCAGGTTTCATAGCCGAAATTGCTTCAATGCGTGTTAGTGCTTCAGCATGGCCGGGCACGTTTACATGATGGCGGCG
>JAUYQT010000680.1 GCA_030697085.1 Azonexus sp.
TACGTCATCATCTTCCCCGAAGGCACGCGCGTCGCGCCGGGGCAGAAAAAACGTTACAAAGGGGGTGGCGCTTACCTTGCCACCCACGTGGGCTGCAAGGTAGTCCCGATCGCCCACAACGCGGGGGAACTCTGGCCGCGGCAGGCTTTTTTAAAGAAACCGGGCACGATCACCGTCAGCATCGGCCCGGCCTTTGACGCGACAGGAATGACTGAAAGCGCCGTCAATCAGCGCGCCGAAGCGTGGATTGAAGCCGAGATGCGGCGTCTCTCACCGCATCGCTATCTTGATGCCGCCGACACCGCGACCTGAGGCCAAGCCGCGTCTGGCGCCCCCCGTCGCGCATTACATTGAAATTGCCGGCCAAACGGTCGCTTATCAATTAAAACGCAGCCAGCGGCGGACCATTGGCCTCGCCATCGACCAGCGCGGCCTGCGCATCGGCGCCCCTCTGCGCGCCCGCCAGGGCGATATCGAAGCACTGATCCGGCAACACAGCCAATGGGTGCTCGACAAACTGGCCGCCTGGCGCGACCGCCCGCCACCGGAGAAACGGATCGTCAGCCATGGCACAGTAATTTTTGCCCTCGGCGAGCCGTTGACCGTAGCGATCACCAACATTAGCCGCAGTCGCTGGCAGTTCGCCGGCAACACCCTCTACCTCAATCCTTCCGCCACGGTCGACGCCAATCAGTTGCTGGAAAAAGCATTGCGCGAAAAAGCCCGGGCTATTTTCGCCGAACGCCTGGCCCATTACGCCCCCCAACTCGGTGTCGATCCGCCGCCGCTACGCCTCTCCTCAGCGCGCACCCGCTGGGGCAGTTGCAGCCACCACGGCGGCATTGCGCTGAACTGGCGGCTGATTTTCATGCCTCTGCCGATTGTTGATTACGTCGTCACCCACGAACTCGCCCACCTCAAGGAAATGAACCACAGCCCGCGTTTCTGGTCTGTCGTTGAGCAGCTCTGCCCCGACTGGAAAACACGCCGCCTGGAACTACGCCGATTGGGGAAGCTGGTTTTTAGCTACTAGTTTTTAATCATTCGCAAAACCACTCCCCCCACTAACAACTCCCCCACTAACCACTCCCCTACTAACCACTCCCCTACTA
>JAUYQT010000080.1 GCA_030697085.1 Azonexus sp.
GCAAAAAATAAAGCGCCACTGATGCTTGAAGAACTTCTGGCGCAGGGCTTGCTAGAGTACACCGCCTTCCCCGAGGCACTGAAGGGCAAGTATCAGGCATTTACGCAGGGAGATCTGACTCGTTTGCGCGCTGCTGGTTACACTGCACCGATGGCCACGGTTGAAGAGGGTGTCTCCCAATATATTGAGTGGCTCAATCAGAATGTATAAAACCCTGCAGGACTTTGTCGGAAACACGCCCTTGGTTCGTCTGGTGCGTATTCCCGGGGCTGACAATGAGCAGCGTGGCAATGTCATTCTCGCCAAGCTGGAGGGCAACAATCCGGCGGGTTCGGTCAAGGATCGGCCGGCGCTGTCGATGATTAATCATGCTGAAGCGCGTGGCGAGATTAAGCCCGGCGATACCCTGATCGAAGCGACTTCCGGTAACACCGGTATTGCGCTGGCGATGGCGGCGGCGATGAAGGGATACAAGATGATTCTCGTCATGCCCGAGAGTCAGAGCATTGAACGTCGGCAAAGCATGCGCGCTTTTGGTGCTGATCTGGTTTTGACGCCGAAGGACGGTGGCATGGAGCTGGCGCGTGATGTGGCCGACAAAATGCGTGACGAGGGCAAGGGCACAATTCTCGATCAGTTCGCCAATCCAGATAATCCGCTGGCGCATTACGAAGGGACGGGGCCGGAGATTTGGCGTGATACGGCAGGCAAGATCACCCATTTCGTTTCCAGTATGGGAACAACGGGCACCATCATGGGGACTGCGAAATATCTCAAGGCGCAGAATTCGGCGATCCAGATCGTTGGTTGTCAGCCGGAAGAGGGCAGTCAGATACCCGGCATTCGAAAATGGCCGGAAGCTTATTTGCCTAAAATTTACGATAAAACCAACGTTGACCGCATCGAATATGTCAGTCAGGCCGATGCCGAAGCAATGACGCGGCGTTTGGCGATGGAAGAAGGTATTTTTGCCGGTATTTCATCGGGCGGTGGCGTTTCCGTGGCGCTGCGGCTCTCGCGGCAACTGGAGAATGCGGTGATTGTCAGCATTATCTGTGATCGTGGCGACCGTTATCTGTCGACTGGCGTATTTCCGGCATGACGTGTCTGGTCTTTTTTGATCTGGCCGGGGTTTGCCAATGAAGCCTGTTCTCATCTTCGATATCGAAACAATTCCCGATGTCGACGGTCTGCGCCGGTTGAATGATTTACCGGCTGAGCTTTCCGATGACGAAGTCGCCGAGCTTGCCTTTCAGCAGCGCCGGGCTAAAACCGGGCATGATTTTCTGCAACTGCATCTGCAGCGCATCGTCACCATTTCTTGTGTGCTGCGTACCAGCGAGGGTTTGAAAGTCTGGTCGCTCTCCGAGCCGGCGCTGAGTGAAGGTGAAATCATCCAGCGCTTTTTTGATGGCATCGAGAAATTCACGCCGCAGATTGTGTCGTGGAACGGTAGCGGTTTTGATCTGCCAGTGCTGCATTACCGCGGCATGCTGCACGGCGTCAGTGCGCCGCGCTATTGGGATCTTGGCGATGGCGATTACGCCGATTCCCGTGATTTCAAATGGAATAACTACATCAGCCGTTACCACACCCGGCATCTCGATTTGATGGACCTGCTGGCGCTTTACAACGCCCGCGCCAATGCGCCGCTCGATGATCTGGCCAAGCTTTTGGGTTTTCCCGGCAAGCTGGGTATGGATGGTGGCAAAGTCTGGGAAGCCTGGCAGGCCGGAAAAATCGCCGATATTCGCGACTATTGCGAAACCGATGTCATTAATACGTATCTGGTGTACAACCGCTTTCGCCGCCTGCGTGGTGAACTGACTGCAGCAGAAGAGCTTGCCGAGGGGGAGTTCGTCAAGACGCAACTTGGCAAAATTGGTGCTGCGCACTGGCAAGAGTTTCTCACTGCCTGGCACTGACAGTTTCTAGCACGGCGTTATAATCCGAAGTTCTCAAACCTACGACGCAGAGAGATAAACGATGGCCCTAAACAACGTTCCTTCCGGCAAGTCCCTTCCTGATGATTTCAACGTCATCATTGAAATTACGGCGCATTCCGATCCCGTCAAGTATGAAGTCGACAAGGAAAGTGGTGCGATTTTCGTCGATCGCTTCATGTCCACTTCCATGCACTATCCCTGCAACTACGGCTATATTCCGCACACCATCGCCGGTGATGGTGATCCGGTTGACGTGCTGGTGATCAGCCCCTTCCCGCTGCCGCCGGGCGTTGTGGTCCGTTGCCGCCCACTCGGCCAGTTGTCAATGACCGACGAAGGCGGTGAAGATGCCAAGCTGCTGGCTGTGCCGGTTGATAAACTGACCCCGCTCTACAAGCACTACAAGAGCCACGAGGATGCACCGGAATTGTTGCGGGCGCAGATCTCACACTTCTTCGAGCATTACAAGGATCTCGAACCGGGCAAATGGGTCAAGGTCAATGGCTGGGAAGGTATCGAAGCGGCCAAGAATGAAATCGCTGAAGGCGTCAAGCGTTACAACGACGCGAAAGACAAGCCGGCTTATTAATCGATGTTACGTATCGCCGTTGCCCAGTTCAACGCGACTGTCGGTGATCTGACCGGTAACGTCGAACGTATCCTCGAGTGCGCCGCGCAAGCCAAATTGCGCGGCGCTCAAGTCTTGCTAACGCCGGAACTGGCGTTATGTGGCTATCCACCGGAAGACCTATTGTTGCGTCCCGACTTCTATCGGGCCTGCCAACGGGCACTGGATGATCTGGCCAGCCGTGTCGAGGGCATTGCCCTCGTTGTCGGCTTCCCGGAAGCGTACGAAGGCCGCTGTTATAACGCGGCGGCGGTCATTGAAAATGGCGAGAAAAAAGCGGTTTACCGCAAGATTCGTCTCCCCAACTACGAAGTTTTTGATGAAAAACGTTATTTTGAGGCCGGCACTGATGCCTGTGTTGTGACCCTGGGCGGGGTTCGCTGCGGCATCAACATCTGCGCCGATATTTGGGAGGCTGGCGCGGCTGAGCTCTCCAAGGCGGCGGGCGCGGAATTGCTGCTGGTACTCAACGCCTCACCTTGCCATCTCGAAAAACACGAGCAACGTGCCCAGGTCCTGGGTGATCGAATCAGGGCAACGGGTATTCCCGCCATTTACTGCAATCTGGTTGGCGGTCAGGATGAGCTGGTATTCGATGGTGCTTCATTTGCACTCGATGTCGAGCAAAATTGCCGTATGCGCCTGCCGCAGTTTGCCGAAGCGCTTGGTATTGTCGATTACGACGCTGGCAAATTGCACTCAAATGATCTGGTGGGTGAGCTTTCCATTGAGGCTGAGGCGTATCAGGCATTGGTGCTCGGCGTTCGTGACTACATCGGCAAGAGCGGCTTTAAAGGCGCCATTATCGGTTTCTCCGGTGGCATTGATTCGGCACTGACGCTGTGTGTTGCGGTCGACGCGCTGGGGGCCGAGAAAGTGCGAGCCGTCATGATGCCGTCGCCTTACACCGCGCAGATGAGCCTCGACGACTCGCGGGCAATGATCAAGACCTTGGGCGTGCGCTACGACGAAATTCCCATTGCACCGGCGATGGCCGTTTATCAAACCCTGCTTGATCCCCTGTTTAGCGGTCTGCCGGCTG
>JAUYQT010000734.1 GCA_030697085.1 Azonexus sp.
TTGCTGGCCGGGGTCACTGTCTTCAATCGGGCGGGTTCCCTGCCGGTACTCAGCCAGAGTCAATGACGACAATTAGTGGCAGGCATTGGGGCTGGTGCCATCCGGGTGCCATCCGTAACCCAGAAACGAAAAAGGCCAATCCGAAGATTGGCCTAAGTCGTTGAATCTATTGGTCGGGGCGGTGGGATTCGAACTCACGACCCCTTGCACCCCATGCAAGTGCGCTACCAGGCTGCGCTACGCCCCGACAAGCTGACTATTATACTCGAAAAACGGAAAGTCATAAGCGTAACAGGTCAATAATGGACTGAAACTCATCGCGCAGACTACCGGTTGCTTTTAACATATCGTGCTTAGCAACAATTCCGGCCTCAGTTAACATGCTCTCGTCAAGACGATTGCGCGCACCACTTATTGTAAATCCTTGGCTATATAAAAGCTCCCGAATGCGGCGAACCAACAAAACTTCGTGATGCTGGTAATAACGACGGTTGCCACGCCGCTTTACCGGCTTGAGTTGATTGAATTCCTGCTCCCAATAACGGAGAACATGTGGTTTTACGCCACAAAGCTCGCTAACTTCACCAATAGTGAAATAGCGTTTGGCTGGAATCGGCGGCAACTCGTCGCCAGAATTTACTTTAGGACGTTGTTCCATCGAAAGTTAGTTCAACATCAGACTTCAATTTTTGGCTGGCATGGAAAGTAACTACACGGCGTGCGGTAATTGGAATTTCCTGCCCTGTTTTTGGGTTACGTCCAGGACGCTGTGGCTTATCTCGCAATTGAAAATTACCAAAACCTGAGAGCTTTACGCCATCGCTAGTTTCCAGCGAGTTTCGAATCTCTTCAAAAAACGCTTCAACCATGTCTTTAGCCTCGCGTTTGTTGAGACCAACTGTTTCGAACAACAGGTCGGCTAGTTCGGCTTTGGTGAGCGTCATCGTTGTTTTTTCCATCATGCGCGCAGTTGAGCACCGAATGCCCGTTCCAGACAAAACACCAATTGCTGCATAGCAGCATCAACTTCCGAATCTAGTAAAGTGCGTTGAGTATCTTGCATAACTATCCGTAAAGCAAGGCTTTTCTTGTTTTCAGCGACCCCTTTACCGACATAAAGATCAAACAATTGGACATCGCTGACCAATGCTGGCAAATGCCCTTTCAAGCCATTCAGAAGCGTTTGCAGAGCAAGACTCTGATCGACAACAACGGCTAAATCGCGAACTACTACAGGGAATTTTGACACTTCCATGTACGACGGGACGTTCGCGACTCTGATAGCATCAAAATCAACCTCAAACATCACTGGAGATAGAGGAAGATCGTATTTTTGCACCCATTCGGGGTGCAATTCACCGATGCAGCCAATCTCACTCCCATCAAGCAGTATCTTTGCTGCACGCCCAGGGTGAAAAGCCGGATGCTGGATTTTTTCGAAATATGGCTTAGCCGGTGCCAACAAAGCTTCGAGATCACCTTTTAGATCAAAAAAATCAACTTTTCGACCGCTATCTCCCCACCCTTCCGGTAGGGCGCAACCATAGGCCAATACTGCCAGTTTTCGTGGCTGATGAAAGCCTTCCACCGGGCCATCTAATGTGTTGCGCTGGAATGTGCGACCGGTTTCAAACAGACGAACACGGCTCTGCTTTCGCTTAAGATTGGTGAGCAAGTTAGAAATAAGGCCACCAAACAAGGTTGACCGCATGACGGCCATCTGGCTTGCGATCGGGTTGGCTAATCGAATCGGATTAGTATTTGCCGCGAAGTCAGCCTCCCAAGCCTCTTCAATAAATGCGAAATTTATTACTTCCTGGTAACCACGGTCGACCAAAATCTGCCGAACGTTTGCTTGCGAACGCTCGACTTCCGGTTGGGCAAGCATGGAAAGTTGACCGCGTGGCGCCGATGATGGAATATTGTCGTAGCCGTAGAGACGGGCAATTTCTTCGATCAAATCTTCTTCAATTTGAATATCAAAACGCCAGGTGGGTGGCTGCACCCGAAAATCCTCACCGTCGCGGGTGAATTGAAGGCCAAGGCCGAAGAAGAGTTTGGCTATCTGCTCCGCACTGATGACCATACCCAGCACTTTAACGGCTCGTTGGGTGCGTAGGCGCACAGGATGACGGATAGGCATTTCTGCGCTGGCTTCAACTACAGAGCCGGCCGCCCCCCCACAGATTTCCAGAATCAATGCGGTAGCGCGCTCAATGGCACGACGAGAGGCACCAAAATCAACCCCGCGCTCAAAGCGATGTGAGGCATCGGAACTAAAACCATAGCGGCGAGCACGGCCTGCAATTGCCTTTGGTGCGAAGAAAGCTGACTCGAGAAACAATTCGGTAGTCTCAAGCGTGACGCTACTTTCCTCACCGCCCATGATGCCGGCTATGGCGAGTGGTTTGACATCGTCAGCAATGATCAACATATCGCTTGCAATAGCGATAGTTTGCTCATTCAACAATAGTAATTTTTCGTCAGGTTGCGCCATTCGCACATGAACAGCCCCGTGCAACTTTGTATTGTCAAAAGCGTGTAACGGCTGCCCAAGTTCAAGCATCACGTAATTCGTCACATCAACCAAGGCCGAAATTGCGCGAATACCGCTACGCTCAAGACGACGTATCATCCACTCCGGAGTTGCCGCCTTCGCATTTAATCCTTTGAAAACACGACCAAAATAAAGTGGGCAAGCCTCCGGTGCATCGAGAACAACATTGCGCTTATCAGCGATACTTGCAGCTATTTCAGGGACGTTTAATGGACTAAGCTGTGAATTTGTAATCGCCGCGACTTCACGAGCAATACCTGTTAGCGAAAGGCAATCGGCTCGGTTCGGCGTTAACTTCAAGGTAAACAACAGGTCATCAAGATCCAGGTAATGACGAATCGGTTGCCCTACAGGGGCATCAAGCGGCAGGATCAGCAGCCCGGATGCCTCTTCAGCAATACCGAGCTCCTTGGCCGAACAAAGCATGCCAGAGGATTCGATACCACGTACTTTGGCAACTTTGATCACCAAGTTTCCCGGCAACCTTGCGCCAGGCAACGCGCAGGGAACACGCAGACCGACAGCAACGTTTGGCGCTCCACAAACGATGACCGTTGTCTGACCACAACCTGTATCAACCTTGCAAATATTTAATCTGTCTGCATCAGGATGCTTGGTTACTTCCAGGATATGGGCCACAACCACATCATTAAACTCCGGGGCAACCGGATCCAACTCCTCGACTTCAAGGCCAGCCATGGTCAGCAGATGAGAGAGTTCCTCGCTGGACAACTTGGGATCAACGAGGGTGCGCAGCCAGGATTCGGAAAATTTCATACGAATTGCCTCAGGAAACGAAGGTCACCTTCAAAAAATAGGCGCAGATCATTAACGCCATAGCGCAACATCGTCAAACGGTCCGGACCAAAACCAAAGGCAAAGCCCGTGTACTTTTCCGGATCGATTCCAGCAATGCGCAGGACATCAGGGTGCACCATGCCGCAACCGGCAATTTCAAGCCAGCGGCCTTCGAGCGGGCCACTCATGAAGGCGACGTCGATTTCGGCCGACGGCTCAGTAAATGGAAAGAAGGACGGACGGAAACGAACCTTGAGGTCGTTGCTCTCGAAGAAACTACGCAGAAAATCGGCAATAACGCCCTTAAGATCAGCGAAAGAAACACCCTCACCGACCCACAAGCCCTCGACTTGATGGAACATCGGCGAATGGGTCGCATCGGAATCGACTCGATAAACTCGGCCTGGCGCAATGATGCGAATTTCAGGCATATTTTCCAGTTGACCGTAGCGTGCCACATGCGCCTGCATGTAACGCGCCTGAATAGGGCTGGTATGAGTACGTAGCAGCACGCTATCGGCCACTTTGCCGTCAACATCCTGCAGATAAAACGTGTCATGCATTGAACGAGCCGGGTGATCTTCCGGGGTATTCAATGCCGTAAAATTATAAAAATCAGTTTCAATTTCAGGACCATCAGCAACCTCAAAGCCGACTGAGCGGAACAATGATTCGATACGTTCCAGCGTCCGCGTTACCGGATGCAACCCACCTCGCGCTTCAGCGCGGCCTGGCAGCGTCACATCTAGCGCCTCTTCGGCCAA
>JAUYQT010000767.1 GCA_030697085.1 Azonexus sp.
GCGGCCAGGCTCGGCGTCACGCTGTTGCCGCAAGCGATTGCTGGCCAAGATGACATAGCGGCGGCCATCGCGGCGCTACCCATCGATGCCGACGCCGTTTTCCTGCCTCGTGACAGCCGCATCGAGGCCCGCATCGCCGACTTCGTTGCATTGGCAGACAAGCGGCGCCTGCCGATATCAGCGCCCAGCCTGACCCAAGTGAAGGCCGGCGCACTCGTCAGTTACGGCTTCGTGCACCGGGAGATCGGCCGTCAGGCGGCGCGGCTCGCCGACCAGATTTTCAAGGGAACCGCGCCAGGCGACCTGCCCGTGGAAATGGCGGAAAGCCGTTTGGCGATCAATTTGGCAACGGCCAACCGTCTTGGCATCACGATCCCGGATGAGGTCATTCTCCAGGCGGAATACGTGATCAGGAAATAGCCATGCGCCGCCATTCCATTCGCTCTCGCTTGCTGTTCACTTTCGTGGCCCTGGTCACGCTTGCGGTCACTTTGACCGGTGCCGCCCTCGGCTGGCGGGACTATTGGCATAGTATCGATGTCGTCTATGCTCGCCAGCAGGAGCTCGCCAAACGGGTTGCGGTACAGGTGCAGGCCCAACTGCAGATCGTCGAGTCGGAGTTGGTGCATGGTCTTCGCACCGGCGATTTCGTCCGATTGACTTATCCGGAGCGCGAACGCTTCCTTGCCCGCTTGCTTGCGAATCGCGACCACTTCAGGGAAGTTTTTTTCATCGATGCCAGCGGCACACATCAACAGCATCTCTCGAATGTGCGTCTGCTCCCCGAGAAAAAAATGAGCAGCAAGGATGCGGATGAATTCCAGGGGGCGATGCGAACCGGCCTGCCTTATTTCGGCCAAGTGCGTTACGACGCGGAGAACAATGAACCCCTGATCGCACTCGCCGTACCCGTCAAGGATCCGCGGCAGGACCGTCTCGAAGGGGTGCTGGTTGGCGAAGTTCGCCTCAAGGCAGTCTGGAATACGATTGCCCAGGTTGTCGTGGAACCTGGTGAAGATGTCTATCTCCTGGATCAGGCGGATCGCGTCGTCGCCCATCGCAATCCTTCCGTGGTGCTGCGCGAAAGCCGCTTGCAGCCTCAGCCCGAGGTGCGCCGGCAGCCCGGGCTGCTGGGAGGCGATGTCTTTCTGGCCACACAGCCATTCGAAATCGGGCAGCAACGGTTCCAGGTCGTGGCGGAACGCAGCATCGCCTTAGCGTTGGCGCCGGCAATGGCAAACCTTGGCCTGACGCTCGTCGCCGCACTGCTTTCCCTGACTGCGGCAATCATCCTTATCATCCCCATTTCGCGGCGCATCACCCAACCGATCATCGCCGTATCTGACGCTGCGCGGGCGATCCAGGGCGGCGACCTCGAACACAAGGTAACCGTCGAAAGCCCGGACGAGATCGGCGAACTGGCCCGCTCGTTCAACGACATGACGACTCGCTTGCGTCTCTCCCTGCGTCAACTCGAGGATGAACGCGCGCAGTTGCATACCCTCGTCCGGACCATCCCTGACTTGGTCTGGCTCAAGAATCCTGACGGGGTCTACCTGACCTGCAACGCGGCTTTCGAGCGTTTTTTCGGTGCCAAGGACGCCGAAATCGCCGGCAAGACCGATTACGACTTCGTCGATAAGGAACTGGCCGATTTCTTTCGCGACAAGGACCGGATCGCCATGGCGGCGGGCCGCCCGACGACCAACGAGGAATGGATCACTTTTGCCGAGGATGGATGCCGCCGGCTGATGGAGACGACCAAGACGCCGATGTTGGACAGCGACGGAACTCTGATCGGCGTGCTTGGCATCGCTCGGGACATCACCGACCAACGGCAGGCCGAGGCGGAACTGGTAAAGAGCAAGGAAATGCTCCAGACCGTTACCGAATTCGCCACCGATTGGTCCTACTGGCGTGACGACGATCTACGCCGCTTCTATTACATGTCCCCGAACTGCATGGTCCAAACGGGCTTCAACACTGAGGCGTTTCTTTCCAATCCGGACCTGCTCGATGACATTATTCATCCTGATGATCGGGCTCGCTGGAATGAGCATCTGCTGTCAAGCGAAGACGGCATGGTGCATGCGCCAATGGAATACCGCATCGTGACCAGGAACGGCGACATCCGCTGGGTCAGCCACACTTGTCGGTCCGTGATCCTTGCCGACGGCACCCGCATGGGGCGGCGCGGCTCCAATGCGGACATCACCGAACTGAAGCGCGCTGAAGCCAAACTGATCGTCCACCGTGATCATCTCGAACAGTTGGTCCGAGCCCGTACCGCCGAACTGGGAAAGGCTAAAGAAGCGGCGGAAACGGCCAACGCAGCGAAGAGCAATTTCGTCGCCAACATGAGCCACGAG
>JAUYQT010000773.1 GCA_030697085.1 Azonexus sp.
GTGCACGTTCTTGCCGATCTGGGCGCAGCTCCCAACCGTAACCCAGGTATCAACCATCGTGTTTTCGTCGACATAGGCGCCGATGTTGACGTAAGACGGCATCAGCACCGCGTTTTTGGCAATATAAGAACCCTTGCGCGCCACGGCCGGTGGTACGACGCGGAAGCCGCCGCGCTTGAAATCCTCTTCGCTCCAGTCGGCAAATTTGGTATCCACCTTGTCGTAAAAGCGCATGTCGCCGGATTCCTGAACGCGGTTGTCGCGGACGCGGAAAGAGAGCAGAACAGCCTTTTTTATCCACTGATGTGTGATCCATTCGCCATTGATTTTTTCTGCGACACGGATAGCGCCAGTATCGAGTTCGGCCACGACCGCGTTAATTGCGGCAATGGTGTCGACCGGAGATTGTGGGGAAAGCTCGGTGCGGCATTCCCAAAGTTGTTCGATGATGGCTTGTAGCGGATGCGTCATGGCAGGCTCTCTCTGTTTAAAGTTGTTGGGCAAACTGGCGAATACGATGGCTGGCGTCGAGGCACTCGGCCAGCGAGGCAACCAGCGCAATACGAATAAAATTGGCGCCCGGATTGACGCCATTGACCTCGCGGCCGAGGAAACTGCCGGGCAGAACCACGACATTATAGTGTTCGAGCAAACCCCGGGCGAACTCGGTATCGCTGATCGCGGCAAGTTTGTCGACCTTCGCCCACAGGTAAAAACTGGCATCCGGCATCGCTGTGCTCAGCACTTCGCCGATTAGCGGCGTACAGGCGGCAAATTTCTCGCGGTACTGATTGCGGTTGTCGAGCACATGCGTCTCATCGCTCCAGGCGGCGATGGATGCGGTCTGCACCGGCGGTGCCATGGCGCAGCCGTGGTAAGTGCGATAGAGCAGGAATTTCTTTAGCAGCGCGGCATCGCCCGCGACAAAACCGGAGCGCATGCCCGGCACGTTGGAGCGTTTCGACAGGCTGGAAAATGCGACCAGGCGCTCGTTGCTGCGACCGAGTATTTTGGCTGCCTGCAAGCCGCCGAGCGGCGGGTTGGCTTCGTCAAAGAAAACTTCCGAATAGCACTCGTCGGAGGCAATGACGAAACCGTATTGGTCGGACAGCGCGAATAGTGTTTTCCAGTCATCCAGCGACAAAACCTTGCCGGTCGGGTTGGCTGGTGAGCAGACATAGAACAACTGGACGCGAGCCCATTCTTCAGGCGACAGCGAGTCGTAATCGAAGCTGAATTGGTTATCCGGCAGAGAATTCAGGAAACGCGGTTGGGCGCCGGCCAGATACGCCGCGCCTTCGTAAATTTGGTAGAACGGATTTGGGCTGACGACCAGAGGAATATGGCCGTGGCTGGGGTCGATTACCGTTTGGGCGAAAGCGAAAAGAGCCTCTCTGGAGCCGTTGACCGGAAGAATCTCGGTTTCCGGGTTTAGTTCTAACCCGTAACGGCGCTGATTCCACGCCGCAATCGCCTGGCGCAAGGCGGGAACGCCTTGCGTCGTCGGGTAATTGGCCAGCCCTTTTAAACCGCCGGCCAGTGCTTCCATAATGAAAACCGGCGTTGGGTGCTGCGGCTCGCCGATAGAAAGTTTGATCTCTTTATATTGCGGGTTTGGGGTGACGCCGGCGAACAAGGCGCGCAGCTTTTCAAAGGGGTAGGGCTGGAGTTGGGCGAGGTGCGGATTCACGGCGGCGTCGATGGGGTGTAAAAGCGGGAATTATCCCCGAAAACGCTTTCTCTGCCTTGTGAACAAGTGTCAGATCTTCA
>JAUYQT010000779.1 GCA_030697085.1 Azonexus sp.
TGAGTTCAACAAGGAAAAGAATTTCCTCAACAACAGACAGCGCGAAGCCAAGACGCTGGCCGCCACGGTTGTCGCGCAATAGTTGATAGAGATAACCAACGACATCACCGGTCGGCCATAGCTCACAAACCATACTCACAATGCGCGGCATCTCCTCGATAGATTCGGCGCGCGGCGCGACAGGAGCCAGCTCCACATCTTCAAGCACCAGATCAAGCACATGCTCGCCCACCGGTGAGGATGCCAAATCCCATTTCTGAATTTCAACGTTAAAGTTCCTGTTCAGATTCGTGGCAACGGTCTCAAACTCGGCCTTCATGCCCGCCATCCGGTACACGTCCATCAATCGAATCCAAGGCTGCAAGGCCTCCTGCGGACTATTGTCGATATATTCCTGCAAAGCTTGAGCTGCACCTTTAACGCGACCAAACGACAACATGATATCGGCCAGTTCCATGACAGGATTAGCCTCAAAATGCTCGTCAAGCGTCGTTGTGCTAATTGAAAACACCGAATCAAGCGGTGCTGACGGCGCCCTTTCCACAAGATCAATCTGCCCCTCAAGATCAAGCTCGACATCGACCGGGATGGGCAGTTCGGTGGCCGAAGGCTCAACGTGCAGATCAACGCCTTCCGACACCATTTGTTCATCAATGCGCTGTTGATCCACCTCAATTTCGGGCATTTCAACACTATCGTCATCCTCAACCAGACGTTGCTGACGCTCACGATAGTTTCGCCACCCCAGCCAACCGCCCAGACCGAGAAGCGCCCCAAGCAGAAGGCCGTAAAGACTCCATTCGGAAAGCCCGAAAGAAGACTCGGCAACAGGCTCCGGCGGCACAGAATTGGGTTTGGCCGGCGAAGAGGCGGCAGGCGGCGTTTGCGGTGTCACGGCCAAGCTTGGGCTTGCACCTGGCACGTCAACCTGGGAATTACCCGGCTCAATACGCTGCGCAAATTCTGCCGTTCGCTGCTGTAATTCACCAAGCGTGCCTTCCATCTTGCGCAGCTTTTCTGCCGTCGCCATCTGCGTCGCTACTTGCTCATGCAGGGTGAGCAACATCCGGTATTCAAGGCGAAGAATTTCACGTTGAGCCTCTTTCGTCTCTACCGTAGTGCCGCTCCAGGAGGAAAGCTCAGTGGCCAAACGCAATGAAGCCTCACCACCATCCATGCCACTAGAGAGCGTCAGACGATCCGGCAAGAGCACCGATACTGACGGTTTTACGGCCTTTTTTACGGTTGACCGCAGCAATGTGTTATCAGACTGATCATTCCGCACACGGGGAGAGCGGACAGAGCGTGGACTCTCGGCCTTTAGGGGTCGCGACACCTCCCCGACCAAAGGCGCCTCGGCCACCGGGATGGCGACATCCCTGAGTGGCGAGACCAGCAGCATATACTCCCGCGAAACCTCAATCCCACAAGTCATCTGCACCGCCAACTGCAATATCGGCTCGCGCAGCGGGATCTCGGAATAAATCTCGAGCATCGGCGGCGTTGACTTACGAATAGTTATGCTGGCTTTCTTCAGCCAGGGTAGATCGCCCGACGCTGCAGGCTGAACCAAACGAAAACAGCTGGCATCAAGCGTTTGCCCATCGGCACCGAGAAGCTCGATTTCAAATCTGGGGCGCTCCCCCAGAGCAGGATGGCCGCGCAATTCACCTAAACCAATTGCTGCAACGCTCCCTGATAGTGAGCACAAAACAAGCGGCAAGGAAAAGCGAAAAGCAAAACAATTCAACGACCAAACCCCCTGTAACCGCATTTTTTACGGATTGTAATCATTATTTATCGGCTAAATAACGCGAGTCATCGAAGGTTATCACCCACTCGGGTCGATAGACGACAAAAAGTGTCATTATCATGCCGGATAACCAAGCCTCAGAGAAGCCAAGGAGCAGGAAATAGGGGAAATATTCACTGATCAAATAATCCCACGGATAAGCCCCAGCCAGCGCAAGAAAGCTGGTGATCGAAAAACCAATACAAATAACAGTCAGGGCGGCGCTAAAAAAGCCATGAACAAAAATATAGACAAAAAAATGTTTCGGTAAGCAAAAAGAAAATAACCGATAAAACATCTGGCTGAACCCGACACCCAGCCCAGCCAACAAAAGCGCATTTACCCCAAAAGCAAGCGGCCCGGCGGCCCCATTAAGCGTGATTCCCGCCATCACCAGCGAAAGTCCAATAAACGCCAGACGTGGGCCGAAGCTCAGCGTAAATAGCGTGGCCCCAAGTAAGTGCAAAGTAAGACCGGGCTTGACGCCAGCCTTCAAATTCCAGATGAGGGTCAACAACACAATCATGCCGAGCCAGACATTTAGCTGTGTTGAATCCTTCAGCCGATGCCAGGGAGCTAACCAAACACTACGAACAAAAAAAAGCAACCAGGTGGCCAAAGCCACCCAGTACCAGCCTTCGTCCAGCAATGTATCCGGTAAATTCACATGGCTATTCTAGTGCCAGCCTCTGATTCTGTGGCCTTAGCCGACGGCACTGACCAGTTGCGGCACGACTTCAAACAGATCCCCGACCAGCCCGTAATCCGCCACCTGAAAAATCGGTGCGTCCGGATCCTTGTTGATCGCGACGATGACTTTCGACTCCTTCATCCCGGCCAGATGCTGAATCGCACCGGAGATGCCGACGGCGATATAGAGCTGCGGTGCGACGATCTTGCCGGTCTGGCCGACCTGATAATCATTTGGCACAAAACCAGCGTCGACCGCAGCACGGCTGGCGCCGAGCGCCGCACCGAGCTTGTCGGCGAGCGGTTCGAGCAGGGTGTGATAGTTCTCGCCACTGCCCAGACCGCGACCGCCGGAGACGATGATCTTGGCGGCGCCGAGTTCGGGGCGCTCGGACTTGGTCAGTTCGCGGTGGGTTAGCGTGCTTTGTGCCGTGTCGGCGGCGGTAGCGATGGCTTCAACCGGGGCGCTATTGCCGGAATTTGCCGCATCAAATGCGGTTGACCGCACGGTAATGACTTTGATCTTGTCGGCGCTTTGTACGGTGGCCAGCGCATTGCCGGCGTAAATCGGGCGGACGAAGGTGTCAGCCGAGACGACGCCGGTGATTTCGGAGATCTGCGCGACATCGAGCAGCGCGGCGACGCGCGGCAGCAGGTTTTTGCCGAAGGTGGTGGCCGGGGCAAGGATATGACTGTAACCCGGGCTGTAACCCGCGGCGTGGGCGATGATCAGCGCGCTCAGGTTTTCGGCGGTCTGGTTCTGATAGTGCGCGGCGTCGGCGACTTTGACGCTGGTCACGCCCTGGAGCTGTGCTGCTTGCTGGGCGGCGCCGCTGCAGGCAGTACCCGCGACCAGGACGTGGATGTCGCCACCGATTTGCTGGGCGGCGGTGAGGGTGTTCAGCGTGGCGGCTTTGAGGCTTTGCTGGTCGTGTTCGGCAATGACGAGAATGGTCATGATCAGATCACCTTGGCTTCGTTTTTGAGTTTGTTGACCAATTCGGCGACATCGGCAACGCGGATGCCGGCGCTACGTTTGGCCGGTTCGGCGACTTTGAGCGTGGTCAGACGCGGCGTGACGTCGACGCCGAGATCGGCCGGCTTGACGGTGTCGAGCGGCTTTTTCTTGGCTTTCATGATGTTGGGCAGCGTGGCGTAGCGCGGTTCGTTCAAACGCAGGTCGGTACTGACCACGGCCGGCAAGGAGATTTCCAGCGTTTCCAGGCCGCCATCGATTTCGCGGGTGACGGAGGCTTTGCCGTTGGCGATGACGACTTTCGAGGCAAAAGTGGCTTGCGGCCAGTTTTGCAGCGCGGCGAGCATCTGGCCAGTCTGGTTGGCGTCATCGTCGATGGCTTGTTTGCCGCAAATGACAAGTTGCGGTTGCTCTTTATCGCACAGGGCTTTGAGTAGCTTGGCGACGGCGAGCGGCTGTAAATCCATATCGCCACAGTCGACGAGGATGCCGCGGTCGGCGCCGATGGCCATGGCGGTGCGCAGGGTTTCCTGGCAGGCGGCGACGCCGCAGGAGACGGCGATGACTTCCGTCGCGATGCCGGCTTCCTTGAGGCGCACGGCTTCTTCGATGGCGATTTCGTCGAAGGGGTTCATGCTCATCTTGACGTTGGCGAGATCGACGCCGCTACCGTCGGCTTTGACCCGGACCTTGACGTTGTAATCAACTACCCGTTTGACGGGGACGAGAATTTTCATGGGGGACTTCCTTTTCCGGACACAAACCCCCGCCGACCAAAGCATGGCGGCAGGGGGTGCGAATTACTCGATGGCGAGCGCGGAGTTGGCGTGCTGGCGCAGGACGTATTTCTGGATTTTGCCGGTCGAGGTCTTCGGCAATTCACCAAACACCACCTGCTTCGGCACCTTGAAACGGGCCAGATGAGCGCGGCAATGCTCGATGATTTCCGACTCGCTCGTCGTCACGCCATCCTTCAGTTCAATGAAGGCAGCCGGCACTTCGCCCCATTTTTCATCGGGCTTGGCGACCACGGCAGCGGCGATCACTGATGGATGCCGGTAAAGCACATCCTCGACTTCCAGCGAGGAAATGTTCTCGCCACCGGAAATAATGATGTCCTTGGAACGATCCTTGATCTTGACGTAACCATCGCTATGGACGACGGCCAGATCGCCGGTATGGAACCAGCCACCTTCGAAAGCTTCCGCAGTCGCCTTCGGGTTCTTCAGGTAACCCTTCATCACCAGATTGCCGCGGAACATGATTTCGCCCATCGTTTCGCCATCCCAGGGCACGGGTTCCAGGCTGACCGAGTCACGCACTTCAATCGCTTCCTGCAGGTGATAACGCACGCCTTGACGACCATTACGGGCAGCGCGCAGGTCGATCGGCAGCTTGTCCCATTCCGGATGCTTGGCGCAGACGGCGGCCGGGCCGTAGGTTTCGGTCAACCCGTAAACATGGGTGATATTGAAGCCCATCTGCTCGGCGCCTTCGATGATCGCAGCCGGGGGTGCGGCGCCGGCGATCAGGCCGTTGACCTGATGTTCGATGCCTTCTTTCAACGCGGCCGGTGCGTTGATCAGCATGCCGTACACAATCGGTGCGCCACACATATGGGTCACCTTGTGCGCCTTGATGGCGCCGAAGATCAACGCCGGATCAACCTTGCGCAGGCAAACACTGGTCCCGGCATTGGCCGCCAGCGTCCAGGGGAAGCACCAGCCGTTGCAATGGAACATCGGCAGCGTCCACAAATACACGGCGTGCGGCGGCATGCCCCAGGAAATGATGTTGGAAGCGGCATTCAGGTAAGCGCCGCGATGGTGATAAACCACGCCCTTCGGGTTGCCGGTGGTGCCGGAGGTGTAATTGAGCGAGATGGCATCCCACTCGTTTTCCGGCAGTTGCCAGGCAAAGTCAGGTTCGCCTTCATTGAGGAAAGCTTCGTAATCCTTTTCGCCGAGCGCTTCGCCGCCGGTGAATTCCGGGTCGATGATGTCGATGACCAGCGGCTTCGTGCCACCGATCAGAGCCAGCGCGGCTTTGACCGTGGCGGTGAATTCAGGATCGGTAATCAGTACCTTCGCCTCGCCGTGTTGCAGCATGAAGGCAATGGCTTCGGCATCGAGACGGGTGTTCAGCGTATTGAGCACGGCGCCGGTCATTGGCACGCCAAAATGGCACTCGAACATCGGCGCGCTGTTGGGCAGCATTACGGCAACGGTGTCAACCTAGCCGATAATGCGACCTTTCAAGGCCGAGGCGCGTTGACGGCAACGGTCGTCGCTTTCCTTCCTGGTGTACTGACTGGCGCCCTGA
>JAUYQT010000800.1 GCA_030697085.1 Azonexus sp.
TTGTGCAAGCCGAACAAGATGAATGGCGGCCACAAGCTGAAGTTTGGCCATGCCGGCTTTGGCAAATTGCGCCGGCTGGCCGCGGCGATGGATGACGAGCGCCAGGGGTGATTGCTACGGTCAACGCTTAAAACCGCCCAAAAATGAAGCAGCCCGGCATCGTCATGATGGCCGGGCTTTTTTGCGGGTTATCCACAGAGTTGTTCAGGGTTTCTGGGGGTATCAGTCGGGGATCTCTGTCGCCTTGATTTCAAAATCCAGACGCTGGGTGTAGCCGCCGTCGGCGGTCAGGGTGTTGGTGACTTTGGTGATGATCCAGTCGGTGTTGTCGATCTGGGGTTTGAAGCCGGTGACGGTGGCGGGGGTTTCCGGGTACAGGGTGGGGTCGCCTTTGGCGAGGTTGATGGCGAAGGTGGCCATGCCGCGTTGCAGGCGACGCCACTCGGCGCGGGCGGCGCGAGTGGCGTTGTTTTTACTGGCGTAAACGTGGCGCAGGGTTTTGACGTTTTCGGCGGTGCGTTCGAAGGCGTTTTGCGCGGGAATGGCTGGCTCCGCTTCCCTCTGCTCCTTGGCCTCCTGATCGCGCTTGGCGGCCTTTTGGGCGGCGGTCAGTTTTTTTTCTTCGTCGGCCTGGCCGTAGGTGATTTCACCGTTGCTGCTCAGGTTGCGGTCGTTGTACTTGGCTTTGACGCCGACGTAGGCGGCGCGCTGGGCCTTGTTGGCCTTTAGCCTTTTCCATTCCTTCTGGGCGGCAAGAATGGCTTTTTTCCGGGTCGGGTAGGGTTTGGCGAGTGGCTTGTATTGGCCCACCACGGGGGCTGGTGGCGGTGCTGGCGGCTTGCCTGTCTCGCTGCTGTGTTCTTTGTCGCCCCAGATGACTTCGCCTTTCACGGCCTGATCGAGGTCGTTATAGGTGGCACGGACGCCCTGGTAGGTGGCGCGGTCGGCGATGGCGAACTGGTGGCGGTCGCCCGAGCTGCGGCGAATGATGACGGCGGGGATGCGCTGGCCGCTGGCGGTGCGGCCCTCGCCGGCCGGGATGAAGAGCAGGCGGCCATCCTTTACCGTGCAGATGGCGTCGTACATGCCGGACAGCCGGGTCAGCAGGTTGGCGGCGGATTCGTTGGTCTGGTCAAGGTGGGTAACTTCGATGCCGGCGAGATTGTCGGTGATGGCAGGTTTGAGGTCGTTTTCGTCGGCGATGGTGCGGACGATGGCGCCCAGGGTGGTGGCGTGCCAGGTGCGTTCGCGCTGGGTGGTGAGGCCGGCGGCCAGGTCGGCGCTGCGGGCGCGGATGCTGAGGGTGTCCGGGGCGCCGTTGTGGGCGACTTCGTCGACGGTGTAGCTGCCTTTGGCGACGAGGCCGCCGGTGGCCCAGCCGAAGGCGAGTTCAATGAGGACGCCGCGCGACGGGAGGGCCAGTTTGCCGTCGCTGTCGTCGAGTTCCAGCTCGACGGTATCGGCTTCGAAGCCGCGGTTGTCGGTGTGGGTGAGGCTGATCAGCCGGCGGCGGATGATGCTGTCGAGGCTGATGCCATCGACGACGAGCTGGATGATGGCTTGCGGGTGCGGCTCGATCGGCGGCGCATTGAAAAGGCTCATTTGAGGTCGAGCTGCTTGAGCAGGCTTTTGCCGACCGTGCCGAGCAGGCTGGGGTCATCGTCGGTGCGGGCCAACTTGAGGGTGAATTCGATCTTGCGGGCGGCGCCATCGGGGAAGAAGGCGGTGGCGGTGGTGGCCAGTTCTTCGACGACGTAGAGGCCGTAGAACCAGCCGGTGCCTTCGATCAGTGGCCAGGACATGCCTTCGTCGGCCATTGCTTCGAGGGCGGCGAGACTGATCTTGCCGCCGGTGACTTCGGGGTAGAGGACGCCGGAGAGGGTAATGATCTCGTCGCCACGGCCAACGAACTGGCGCGACGGGCGGGCGCCGATGCGGCTATTGGCCGGGTGGCGCCAGGCGAGCTGGCGCTGTAGCTGCTGGTAGGGCAGGGTGTGGAGCCCGAAGACGAAAAGGCCGAGGGCCATCAGCATGTGGATTTGGGGGATGCCGTACATGACTACTCCGTATCGCGCAGGCGGCTGCGGCGTTGTGCGGCTTTGCTGGACTCGATACGCTCGATCTCCCGGGCGACGAGGCTGGCCAGGCCTTGGTTGTCGGTGCCGGCCGGGGCTTGGATGGTGATGTGGTAGGTATTGCCGGTTGGTGCGACTGCCGTGACAGCCGGAAGCGGCCTGTTTGCCGGAGATTCGGCGGCAGAAGTCTCGTTGGCGAATGCCCCGCCGCTAGCGCCGAGGGTGATGCCGGCACCGATGGCGGCGAGTTTCTTGGCGGTGGCAGCAATGGCCGAAAGCGGGCCGTCTTCGCCGCCCTGCAGGCCGCGCTCTAACCCTTGCATGGTGTAGTTGCCGATTTCGGCGAAGACGCGCGACGGCGAGCGGATGCCGAGCGCTTCGCGGGCGGCCTTGGCAATCCCCGCGCCGAGGTCCTTAACCTTGCTGTAGAGACCAAGCGTCAGGCTATCAAGCCCCGCTTCAATGCCCTTTATTATCCATCCGCCAATTTCCGACCATGGTGCGGCCTTGAATTTCTGAACGACATCGAAGATGAAGCCGCCGAGGCTGGTTTCATAGCCGGCCAGCTTGCTGATCATCCAGTCCAGCCCATTGTTCAGCAGGGTTCCTGCGGCATAGCCGAGACCGAAGGCCGCGACGAGCTTGCCGACGGGTGAAACAACACCCCAAATTTTTGAAGCGACGGTTCCCATGCCGGCGATGAGCGGGTTTCCGGATAACCCAAGCTGAACCATCGACGCCTTCATGATGGCAAGCGGGAGGATGACTGCCCCAAAGGCAGCGGTGATCGTGCCGATTACCGTGGCGCCGATGGCGATGACCTTGAACACCGTCGCCAGCCCATCAGACAAGCCCGGGTTTTCTTTGGCCCAGTCGCGGAAGCCTTGAATCATCGACTTCAGCCAGTCCAATGATGCCTTGACCTCCGGCGCGAATATTTCGCCGATCGAGGATATGACGTTGGTGCCGGCATTGCCGGTCATGGTCTGCTTTGCGCCTAGCGTCTCGTTCCTGGCATCACCTTCGCGCTGCATCGAGCCGCGGGCCCGTTCATCATTGACCAGGGCGAGCTGGCGGCGGTATTCGTCGAGGTTGCTGGCCAGCTTTGAGGCGTCGTCGCCGTATTCCTTGCCGAAAAGCCGCGTCGCCGCTTCGATCCGCTTTTCGTTGGGCAGCTTGTTGATGGCCTCCATGACCCGAATGATTGTGCCGGTCGGGTCTATCGATGCCGATTTTTGCAGTTGTTTTAAATCGAGGTTGAGCATCTTGGCGCCATCGCGGAAGCGCTTGCTCTGCATGTTGGCAATCGACAGTTCGCGGATCATGGCCTGAGAAGCGCTGGCCGCTACCTCGGCACTGCTACCCAGGCTGAGGAAGGTGGAGCCGAGTGCTGCGGCTTCCTTGTAGCTCATGCCGGCGGTGGTGACGGTGCCGGCGATACGCTGCATGACATCGATGATGTCC
>JAUYQT010000101.1 GCA_030697085.1 Azonexus sp.
TGGCACCTTCTTCGCCCAGACGCTTGCGCTTGTCCTCTTCATATTCCTGATAATTGCCGGTGAAAAAGCTCCACTGCGAATCGCCCTCGGCGGCAAGAATAAGCGTACAGATGCGCTCGAGGAACCAGCGATCATGCGAGATGACCATGGCGCAGCCGGCGAACTCGAGCAAGGCATCTTCGAGCGCGCGCAAGGTTTCCACGTCAAGGTCGTTGGAAGGTTCGTCAAGCAGCAAGACATTGCCGCCGGTCATTAATGTCTTGGCCAGATGCAGCCGGCCGCGTTCGCCGCCGGAGAGGTTGCCGACTTGTTTACCCTGATCGCCACCCTTGAAATTGAACCGGCCGATGTAGGCACGGCTGGGCATTTCAAATTTGCCGATTTGCAGAATGTCGCTGCCTTGCGCCAATTCCTCAAAAACCGTTTTGCTGCCGTCCAGGCAATCACGCGACTGATCGACGTAAGCCAGTTTCACCGTCGGGCCAACTACCACCTCGCCGGCGTCCGGTTGCTGTTGGCCGGTGATCATCTTGAATAGCGTCGATTTGCCGGCGCCGTTCGGGCCGATAATGCCGACGATGGCGCCGGCCGGAATATTGAAGGAGACGTTGTCCATCAGCAGCTTGTCGCCAAAAAACTTGGTCACGCCGTTGAATTCGATGACTTTGTCGCCCAGACGCTCGCCGACCGGAATGAAGATTTCCTGCGTCTCGTTGCGCTTCTGGTATTCCTGGCTGGACAGTTCCTCGAAACGCGCCAGACGGGACTTGCTCTTGGCCTGACGGGCCTTTGGATTGGAGCGTACCCATTCCAGTTCCTGCTTCATCGCCTTCATGTGCGCATCGACTTGCTTGTTTTCCGTTTCCAGGCGGGCTTCCTTCTGCTCCAGCCAGCTGGAGTAGTTACCCTTGTACGGAATGCCGTGACCCCGGTCGAGTTCGAGAATCCATTCGGCAGCGTTGTCGAGGAAATAACGGTCGTGAGTGACGGCGACCACGGTCCCCGGGAAGCGCACCAGGAATTGCTCCAGCCATTCGACCGATTCGGCATCAAGGTGGTTGGTTGGCTCGTCGAGCAGCAGCATGTCGGGGCGGGCAAGGAGCAGTTTGCACAGTGCAACCCGGCGCTTTTCGCCACCGGATAGATGCTCGATTTTGGCCTCCCACGGCGGCAGACGCAGCGCATCGGCGGCTAATTCCATCTGGTGTTCGGTATCCGAACCGGCAGTCGAAATGATCGCTTCCAGGCGGGCTTGTTCTTCGGCCAGTTTGTCGAAATCAGCTTCCGGGTCGGCGTAGGCCGCATAGACCTCATCAAGCTTGGCTTGCGCCTGCATCACTTCACCGAGGGCGGATTCGACTTCTTCACGTACTGTTTTGGTCGGGTCAAGCTGCGGTTCCTGCGGCAGGTAGCCAATTGAAACCCCGGCCAGATGCTGGACTTCGACGTCGTACTCCTTATCAACGCCGGCCATGATGCGGAGCACGGTCGACTTGCCTGAGCCGTTCAAACCGAGCAAACCAATCTTCGCGCCGGGGAAGAACGAGAGGGAAATATCCTTGATGATTTGCCGCTTCGGCGGCACGGTCTTGCTGACGCGCAGCATCGACATTACATATTGGGCCATGGGATCTATCTGCAAACATTGAGAGATCGATAGTGTACCCAAGAAGCTGGTAGCGGAACATCATTCCGCAGTTTGCCTGGTATTTTGTTCGACCTGTGGCCGGGTTGCGCCTGCTGGATTCGCGGGTTTTGGCCGCTTTAGGGACGTGCCGGTTTATTTCGTTTGCCCTGAGCTTGTCGAAGAGTCATTTGTTTGCTTTCAATGGCTTAGGCAGGTGCAGCTCGAATTGTTGTGATTAAACCAGTGCTTATTTGGGCTTGGCCCAGGCTTTGGGTAGCGGATGGTGCAGGTTACGGTGGAGCAGGATGGCTGGCGCGTCGACCCTGGGACAAACACGGCGCGGCCCAATGGTGGCAAAGCCCAGTTCGCGTTCGTAGTAGCGGCTATGTCGCGGGTTAACTTCGACCACGGCATCGGTCGCACCAAATTGCGAGCAGCTAAATTGATAGGCGGCGCGGAAAAATGAATCCAGAAGTTTGGGTGATCTGAACGCCGGGTCAATCGCAAAGCGCGAGAATTCGCAAATTTTGACCTGCTTCGTGCGGAGTTCGGAAATCTCTTTCGAATAAAGGGATTCGCAGAGCAGCCCATGCTCGTTGTCCCGCGATAGGGTCAGCGTCGCGGCGAGCTCGCCATTCTGCCAGGCCACAAGGGTTGCTTGATCAGCGGCGCGGTGCAGCGATCGGGGGTGCTGGGGATGTTTGGTCAGGTAGCCGCGCCAGGCATACATGCGACGAACCAGATGATCTGCCGCCAGTAGGTCGTGTTGCTCCATTGCCCGACCGATGACAAAACCGATCGACTTAAAAAGTGATGTCGATGACGATTTTTCACCGCCGACGATCTGGGTTACGGAAAAACAATGGGTGGATGCACTTAGCATGGCGCGGATTCTATGTGGGGCTGGGTTTGCGATCAACCAGCAATTATGTTTAGTGATGGCGGAAGTTCCGAGATTGGCCTTGGCAATGACGGTTTTTCGCTCGAAAGTGCATTGATATCGCCACACAACTCGCCGCCTTCGTCGATCACCAGTTTGCCGTAGCGAATCTTGCCGCTGACGCGTCCGGTCGCGTGAATGATCAACTGTGATCTGGCGGTGAGTTCACCTTCAAAGCTGCCGTGAATTTCTGCAATGTCGATGCTCACTTTGCCAATGAATGCACCTTTTTCAGCGATGCGGATGACGCGGCTATCCATCGTCGCCTCTACCCGGCCTTCGACAACGAGTGTGTCGCAATCGAGAATTTCGGCCCCTTTTAGTTTCACATCTGAGCCAACGATCAACTGCGAGCCGATGGTTTTGTCGCCAGTCGGTGCAGTCTGTGTTGCCTCGGTGGCAACCGGAGGATTTATCGCCGGGGTCTTGTGGTCTGGCGCAAGCTCCGTGCTGGTCACGTCT
>JAUYQT010000824.1 GCA_030697085.1 Azonexus sp.
CACGCTGCCGGCGATGACGTTGGTACGATAAGCCTGGTACGGTGCCAGCACCTGATCGACCGGTTCGCCGATAACGAAAATCAAGCCGTACGGTGGGGATTTGTAGAAACCATAAAGTCGCTCGGTGCCATCAACGGTCGCAACCCGACGATCATTGCCGGAAATCGGGCTGTCCTTCACCATAAATGGACGATTCTCCAGGCGCTGGCCGTAGCTCGACTCCTTGACCGGGTAGCGCGCCATAATTTCGCCGGTGTCCCGCACCACGGCGATGATGCTGCCCTCGGGCATCTGCAGTTTTCGGGCAAATGTCGAAAATAGTTCCGGGCTGACCGAGATGACTAACACGCCGTCAAAACGGCCGTCACGGAAAATCGCCCGGGTAAATTGAATCGACCATTTGCCCGAGACTTTGCCCTCGACCGGCTTGCTGATGAACAGGCGGTCCTGCGTCGGCGAATCCCGGTGCACGCGGAAATGTTCGCGTTCTTTCAGGTCAACGCGATTGCCCGGCTGGGCCAGATTTGAAAAGGCGAGTCGGCCATCCCGGTCGATAACGGCGACCTGAAAGGCAATGTCAGTGATGTTTTCCTGCCGGCGCTGGATCAGTTCGGCAAACTTTTTCCAGTCGCCCGTCCAGTAGCTGCGTAAGTCAAGGCTGAGTTCGTTCAGGCGCTTGATGGTTGACTCGGAGTATTCGGCAAATACCTGCGACTGAACGGCGGTGCGGAGTTCGGCTTCGTGCAGATAGACACTTTTACTCCGGGTAATTTCATACGCGGCAGTGACCCAGACCAGCAGTAGACAGGTGATGCCAATGAGGGTGATGCGGAGTTGAAGATGGGCGCCGGTTTTTTTCATGGATCTGGTGGGTGCAGGCTGCAATGGCGGTGATTATGATCCGGCCCGGGGAGCAAAGGGCTGGCGAGTGCGAAGTTTTACCCGGGGCTTACCCGGCAAGTGGTGCGCTGGGCATGCGCCGCTGCCAGACCTGCCAGCGCTCCCGGCCGGAAAATACCGGAATGGAATCGTCCACCGCAGCATCTTCCAGACGCTCGAAATTGGGGGCCAGTAGTGCGTTCAGTTCATCCGGCAGAATACCGAAGGGCGGGCCTTTGGCTTGCTCGCAGATGAAGAAAACTCCCGCCAACAGGCCGCCGGGCGGCAGTAACCCGGCGACGCGCCGGCCCCAGTCGGCCCACATCTTGCGCGGCAGAGCGCAGAGAAAGGCGCGTTCGTAAATCAGGGCGAAAGCGGCCGCCGGCGTAAAAGTGAAAAAGTCATCGCAAATCAGGTTGACCGTAGCGGAAGGGAGATGCCCCGGCGCGGCGACGCTGGCAAGAACTTCGCGCGCAGTGGCGACGGCCTGCGGTGAAAAATCGAGTGCGGTGACCGGCCAGCCCAACTCGGCCAGATGCGCTGCATCCCAGGCGCTGCCGCAGCCGGGAATCAAGGTGTTCAAGGGGGCCGCTTGGCCGGCGATGAAGCGCGCAAAGGCGGTCGGAACGCGCCCGGCATCCCACGGCGTGATGCCTTCGTTGAAGCGTTTGCACCAAAAATCAGGGTGCTCCGGGCGTTGTTCGGGGGGCTTGCTCGGTGGCTTGGTCAGTGAGTTGCTCATGGTTTTTCAATGTTAGGCTGGGCCGTTTGCCCGGTTTGAAGCCAGCGCGGCGCGCCAGGCGGGGCGGGCAGCCATGCTAGAATCTGCCCTCCCAAAAGCCCTGAAAATACTCGCCCCATGCCTACTCCTTCGAAGATTGTCATTGCTTCCCGCGAATCCCGTCTGGCCATGTGGCAGGCGGTTCATGTCAGAGAACGTTTATCCAGTTTAAATCCGGGGGCGGAAGTTGTCATTCTGGGCATGACGACCAAAGGCGACCAGATTCTCGACCGGCCGCTCGCCGAAATCGGCGGCAAGGGTTTGTTCATCAAGGAACTGGAAGTGGCGATGGAAGAGGGGCGCGCCCATCTTGCCGTCCATTCGATGAAAGATGTGCCGATGGTGATGCCGGAAGGTTTCGTGCTGGCCGCCATTTCGGCCCGCGAAAATCCGCGCGATGCCTTTGTCTCCAACCACTACGCCGGCCTGGACGATTTGCCGGCCGGCGCCGTTGTCGGCACCTCCAGCCTGCGCCGCGAATCGATTTTGCGCGCCAAATATCCGCAACTCGTCATCAAGAGCCTGCGCGGCAATCTTGATACACGGTTGAAAAAGCTCGATGCCGGTGAGTACGACGCGATCATTCTGGCGGCAGCCGGCTTGATTCGTCTTGGCCTGGAAAATCGCATCAAATCCGTGTTGACCGCAGAACAGTCGTTGCCGGCGCCCGGCCAGGGCGCATTGGGCATTGAACTGATCGACGGCGCTGCCGACATGCTTGATATCGTCGCGCCGCTGAATGACCCGGAAACCGCCCATTGCGTTAAAGCCGAACGGGCTTTTTCCCGGGCGCTGGGTGGTAGTTGCCAGGTGCCGCTGGGCGGTTACGCAATTATTGAAAACGGCCAGCTCTGGCTGCGCGGCTTTGTCGCGACAGCTGACGGCAAGGAAATCGTCAGCGCTGAGATCCGGGGCGAAGTCGGCAAAATCGCCGGCGACGACGAAGCGCTTGGTCTGCAACTGGCGGCCGATTTGCGCGCCAAGGGTGCCGACGCCATTCTGGAAAAGCTTGCCCACTGCCAATGAGCCTGAGCGTCCCGCTCGCCGGTCGAACCATCGTTGTCACCCGACCACGAGCGCAGGCTGCGCCGTTGGCCGCAGCGATTGCGGGCGCTGGCGGCCAACCGCTGATTTTTCCCCTGCTCGAAATTTCCCCGGCCGGTGATGCTGAGCCGCTGACCCATGCGGCGTCGTGCCTGACAGATTACGCATTGGCTATTTTCATCAGCCCGAATGCGGTCGACTACACCTTGCCGGTCATTTTGGCGCACGGCCCTTGGCCGGCTGGGGTGCTCACCGCGGCGGTCGGTCAGGGTACCGTCAAGGCGCTGGCAACCTATGGCGTGACGAACTGTGTCGCGCCGAGCGAGCGTTTCGATTCCGAAACCTTGCTCACGCTGCCGGCCTTGGCGGCGGAAAAAGTGAGCGGCCGGCGAGTCGCCATTTTTCGCGGTGATGGCGGCCGTGAATTGCTCGCCGACACGCTGCGCGAGCGCGGCGCCCTGGTTGATTGCATTACCTGCTACCGGCGTTCTGGCCCGGCCGGTGGACTGATGCCATTGCTCGATGCCTGGCGTGAACGGCGGCTGGATGCGCTGACGGTTTCGAGCAGCGAAGGTCTGCGCTATTTGTTTGATCTGCTCGATGCCGAGGGGCGCGCCTTCCTGCAAAAGACGCCGATTTTTGTGCCGCATGCCCGCATTGCTGAAAATGCGCGGGCTTTGGGATTAAATAACATTCTCTTAACTGGCGCCGCCGACGCTGGCATTCTGGCCGGCTTACTTGCTTATAATTGGTCAGCATGATGCCTGAAAACGAAAACGTTCCCTTGCCGAACCTGACACCAGGCGCCGCGCTGCGTCCTTCCGGTGCGTCCAAACTGGCTTTCTTCATGGCGCTCCTTGCCTTGCTGCTGGTCGGCGCGCAATGGCTGTCCAGCCGTCAGCAAATGAATGAGGCCGCGCAGGAAGTGACGCGTCGTCTGGCCGAATTTGATGTCGCGCATCAGGAAGATCGGGGCGGGCAAAAAGAGTTGCGCCAACAAATCGAAGCTTTGCAGGCCAAGCTCGGCGTAGCCGAAGCTCGCCTCGTTGAGTTTGAAGGACAAAATGTGGCGCTGGGCAGTCTCTATCAGGAGATCGCCCAAAGCCGTGAGGAAGCCACCCTGATCGAGGTTGAGCAAGCCATTACGTTAGCCGGACAGCAGTTGCAACTGGCCGGCAATGTGCCGGTGGCCATGCTTGCCCTGCAAACGGCCGATGCCCGTCTGGCGCGTCTGGATCGGCCACAATACCTGCCGCTGCGTAAAGCCGTGGCGAAAGATCTGAGCCGCCTCGGTGCCTTGCCTTTTGCCGATATTCCCGGCATTAGCCTGCGTCTGGAGCAACTCGTCGGCGTGGTCGATAAGCTGCCACTGCTTGCTTACGGTCGACCGTTAAAGCAGGTCGAAAATGACCGTCCGGCCGAAGCCTTACCCTGGTGGCAACGCGGTGCCGGTGAAATCTGGCAGGAAATGAAGGGGCTGGTGCGTATTCAGCGTTTTGACGCGACGGCGCCCGAGTTGCTGGCGCCGGGCCAGGATTTTTTCCTGCGGGAAAACCTCAAGTTGCGTTTTCTCAGCGCCCGCCTCGCCTTGCTGGGGCGTGATCAACAGACTTACAGCAATGAAGTCAAGGTGGCGCAAGCCTGGCTGACGCGCTATTTCTCGTCGGATGACAAAGCGGTACAGTCGGTTTTGTCCACCCTCAAACCGATGAGCAGCGCCCCGCTGAACCTTAACCTGCCGGATCTGGCCGATAGCCAGACCGCGTTGCGCAGTCTGCGCCAGAGCAAGGAAAAACGGTGAACCTGAAAAATTCAGTCAGAAGCCGCAACGCTGAGACGCGGCCGCAGAGACAGCGCAGAGAAGAGCAACGTGAAATCACCGGTTGGGTGCACCGATAATGATCAGTTTTGCTCTGGGAAGCTCTGTGTGCCTTGTTGAAAACGGCAGTCTTCATCCGAGGGTTTCAGGATGAAAGGCCTGTTTTGGGTATTGGCGATTTTTGCGGCAGCCGTTGCTGTGGCGCTCGGTGTTCAGCGCAATGAGGGTTATGTGCTGCTCGTTCTGCCGTCTTATCGCGCTGAAATCACGCTTAACTTTTTTATTCTGGCGCTGTTTGTGCTGTTTTTCGTACTCTATGGTGCATTGCGTGTTTTATCGCTCACTTTCAGCATGCCGCAGCGGGCGCGGGAATATCGCGAACGCCGGCAGCATGATCAGGCGGCGGGGGTTTTCCAGGATGCGGTTCGTTTGCTCTTTGAGGGACGCTTTGGCCAGGCTTTGAAAAAAGCGACGGCGGCCCACGCCGCTGGCACGGCACCCGGTTTGTCGGCCCTGATCGCTGCCCGGGCGGCGCAACGGATGCGCGAATCCGAAAAGCAGCAGGGCTGGATGGAGCGCGCTAAACGGGACGACCCGCGCACTGAAGCCGCAACGCTGATGCTGGAAGCCGAAATGATGAACGAGGCGCGTAATTTTGGCGCGGCGTTAACGGCACTCGACCGTTTGCAGGCCAAACAGGGACGTCACATTGCGGCGTTGCGCCTGGAACTGCGCGCCCGCCAGGGGGCCAAGGATTGGGATGGCGTACTTAAACTGGCGCGCCAATTGGTCAAGCGCGATGCGCTGCCGGTTGAGGTGGTGCGCGAAATTTGCGCGCAGGCGCATCTGGCTAATATCGCCCGGCTAGCCGGTGATGCGCCGCAACTGGTCAAATATTTGCGTGCCTTGCCGGACGCCGAGCGCGGCAATCGCGTCGCGCTGGCGGCGGCGAAAGCGCTGCTCAAGGCGGGGGCGGAGGTCGAAGCGCAAAAGCTGATCGAGACGGTGCTTGAGGCCAGCGATAACGACTCGTGGGCGCCGGCGCTGGTTGGTATTTACGGACGACTGACCGGTGGCGACCAGATGGGGCGCATCGGCAAGGCCGAAGCCTGGTTGCACCGGCATCCCGAAGATGCCCGCATTTTGATTGCACTGGGCCGAATGTGTTTCCGCAAGCGGCTGTGGGGCAAGGCGCAAACCTATCTGGAGGCCTCGCTGGCCGTGGAAACGACGCAGGAGGCGCATCTTGAACTGGCTCGTTTGTGCGACCAGCTGGAGCGTCAGGGAGAAGCTAATAAACATTACCGGGCCAGTGCGTTGCTGGATGCGCAGTAAGCCGGTATTAAAAAAGGGGATGACAATGCTTAATATCGATATGCGCAAGATTTACAACTTCTACCCGCTTGATCCGGCACCCGAGGCGGGGAATTTGCCGACGGGTGGCGACCTGTATTACGAATGCCTTGCTTGCGCGGCCGTCGTCAATTCTGTGCCGCACATCAAGTCAGCCTGCGTCTGTGGCAATTTGCAGGGCGGCGGCGGCAAACTCAATTTGAAAGACCCGGCGCTAGTCCGGGTCGTTCGCGGCAAATTGAAGTAGGTTTTTTTAGGATCGAGCGTTGCGCTAACGACTCGATCCTAAAATCTACCGAGTACCGAGTACTCCCTACTCCCTACTCCCTACTCCCTACTTCCTACTTCCTACTTCCTACTTCCTACTTCCTACTTCCTACTT
>JAUYQT010000109.1 GCA_030697085.1 Azonexus sp.
TTGAGTGAGTAAACAGTCGCGCATTTTAGTGCGCCATTGTCTGCTTGTGGGTGATGCCGCCGGATCATCGGCGGTGGGCCGGCGTATTTTTCCGGTGTTAGCGATTCGCCGTCATCTGGTGATCCCAATAAGGCTCCTCGCCAATGTGAGCGAGCAGGAAGTCGATGAATAGCCTGACCTTGCTCGGCAGGTGGCGGGTCGGCAAATACATCGCGTAAACATGGCGTTCGACTGGAATGTATTCCGACAGGACGGCTTGAAGCATGCCGCTCTGCAGATCCTTGCCGATAATGAAAGTTGGTAACAGGCCCAGCCCCAGGCCTCCGAGCACCGCTTGTGAGAGCGCTTCGTCATCGTCCACGTGTAGTGGGCCTTTGACTGGCACGGAGATTTCTCCATCTGGTCCGGTAAAGCGCCAGCGCCCCTGTTCTCCCGAGCGGGTGTAGTCCAGGCAGTTGTGCCGGACCAGATCTTCCGGGGTCCGGGGAACGCCACGTCGGCAGAAGTATTCCGGCGTCGCACACAGCTTTCGCCGAACCGGGGCGAGCGGGCGGGCGATCCAGTTTGGTGGCGGGTCGCCGGTGACCCGAATGGCCACGTCATACCCTTCTTCCGCCAGGTCGACCCAGCGGTCGGTGATGGTCAGGTCGATGGTGAGTTCCGGGTGGCGCGGCAAAAATACTGCGAGGGCGGGGGCGACGTGCAGTGTCCCGAAAGCAACCGAGGCGCTGACGCGAAGCACGCCTCTGGGCTCGGCATTCAGGCTGCCGACCAGATTTTCTGTTGCCGTGGCTTCCTCCAGCATCCGGCTGCAATGCTCGGCCACCGAGGCGCCGATTTCAGTGAGACTGAGATAACGGGTGGTCCGGTTGAGCAGGCGCGCCCCCAGTGATTTCTCCAGCTTCGCCACGGATTTGCTGACTGACGAGCGGGAGGTGGCCATGCGTCGCGCTGCTTCGGCAAAACTGCCGGCCTCAACGACACGCGCGAAAATTGCCATCAGGTTTAAATCAGGCATGGGTCCTTGCGTTTCAGTGGGGGTAAATAGAATGATTGTAGCCTGAGAGGCTACATTTTGATTCCAGTTCGATGGCTAGCGGGAAGCCTCCGGTGTCGGTAGCATCCGCCTCCATGATTGACAATAACTTAAGCGTAACCACCAGATTGCAGATTGGTGCCAATGAAACCGGGGATCCTGTCGTGGCTTTGGCGGACTATGCTCGTTTGCGCGGCCTGGCCGCAAACCACGAACTGGCCGATGAACTGGATCGGGCGATTGTCGTCCAAACGGAACTTGTCCCGACGGATGTGGTGACCATGCATTCCCGGTGCACCTATATCGACGAAAGCCTCGGAGTTCAACGTGAAATCGAGTTGGTCTATCCGGATGAGGCCGATCCTGGCACGGGGAAAGTGTCCGTATTGACTCCGGTCGGTTGTGCGTTGATCGGCCTTAAAACAGGGCAGGAGATTGACTGGGACTTTCCGGATGGCTCGGTGCGTTGCCTGAGGGTGATGGATGTCATCCAGGCACACAGGTAATTTTGTTCTGCTGCAACACCCTTTGTTTGCTGCCCTTTAACCGGTAAAGGTAGGCACCCTAAACGCCACCTGCACCTACTACGGAGCCTCACATGAATATCGTCCCGGAACACATTGCAGAAAATCAGCAGGCCGTTTTCAATGCCGCTATCAATCTGACCGACACGTTTCTGACATCCATCGAGAAGCTGACGCAACTCAATATTGATGCGATGCGTGCCGTTGTGGAGAATTCATCGGCCATCGCTCATCTACTTTTGGAAAGTAGAAGTCCCGAGGCGGCGCTTTCCGGATTGACCGG
>JAUYQT010000287.1 GCA_030697085.1 Azonexus sp.
TTCAGCCTATGCCCTATTTCTATTTACAGCAATCGCCGGGCGTTTGTTCTGTGGTTATGCCTGTCCCCAGACGGTGTATACCGAAATTTTCATGTGGATTGAGAACAAAATTGAAGGAGATCGTGCTGCGCGAATGAGATTGGATAGCGGTCCAATGACTGCTCACAAACTTCGTTTGAAAGCGTTAAAGCATGCGATCTGGATTTTTGTGGCGTTGTGGTCTGGATTGACTCTGGTTGCTTATTTCACTCCGGTGGCCGAGTTATGGGCTGAGTTCCCCTATGACTTCTCCGGGTGGGAGCTTTTCTGGATATTTTTCTATTCTGGTTTTTTTTACATGCAAGCCGGCTTCCTTCGCGAGCAGGTCTGCAAATACATGTGCCCATACGCACGCTTTCAGGGTGTAATGTTTGATCCGGATACTCTCGTCATAACTTATGATCCGGAGCGTGGTGAGCCGAGGGGTGCCCGGAAAAAATCGGCCGAGCTCGCTACAATCGGCGACTGTGTTGATTGTGGTTTGTGTGTTGTTGTTTGTCCTACCGGTATTGATATCCGAAAAGGACAACAGTACGAATGTATTGGTTGCGGTGCCTGCATTGATGCTTGTGATCCGGTAATGGACAAAATTGGCAGGCCGCGTGGTTTGATTCGTTACACCACCGAAAATGCACTTGCCAGGCATTTTTCGGCAAAGGATGTAGCCAACCATATTTTGCGGCCACGAATTATTCTCTATACCGCAATCTTGGTTGCGCTCACTATTGCTTCAGTATGGTCGCTCGCGACGCGCGTACCACTTAAAGTCGGCATCATGCGTGATCCATCCGTTCTTTCACGTGAGGCAGATGATGGCAGGATCGAGAATATTTATAACCTCAAAATCATGAATACGACCGAAGCAGCCAAGCGGTATTCACTTTCGGTTGATGGAATGGACGGTATTGAGCTGATTGGTGAGCCTGTTGTCGAGGTTGCTAGTGCGGAAAACCATGAAGTGACGGTTGTTGTTCGGGTGCCACCGGAGTCTGGAAAAAAAGGTGCCAACCGGATTTATTTTTATATCAAGGCCTTGAATCACGAAAAAATCGCGGTTCATGAGAAGGCCTCCTTTTTGATGCCATGACATGAGTACCTCAATGACTTTACGTAGCGAAAACGAACCCTGGTACAAATATCGTTGGCCCTGGTTTTTGATGGCCGGCCCGGCGATTGTTGTGGTCGCAGGATTTATCACTCTTTGGCTGGCGATCAGTAGTTATGATGGTTTGGTTACCGATGATTACTATAAGCAGGGGCTGACAGTGAATGAGGTCCTGCATCGCGATCATCTTGCGGGCAACCTTGGCCTGCGTGCTGACGTGATGAAATCGGGCTTGGGGGTTCGCCTTCTCCTGGCGGCAAGTGGTGATGCAACCTTGCCGGATGCGATCAATTTAAAGCTGGCTCACCCAACACGTGCCGGACTCGATCAGTCGGTGCCTATGGTGTTGGAGGGGCAGGGTTTTTACACCGGGAAGCTGGATACTGAAATTAACGGGCGTTGGTTGGTGGCGCTTGAAGATCCGCTCGGGCAGTGGCGCCTGCAGGGCGAATGGCAGGCTGATTCTGAAGAGCCACTTCGCCTGACGGCTAAGGTGGTGAGTGAATAATTTATTTTTTAGGGGGAAGCGAAAATGGCTTGGGAACTTTTGTTGGGTAGTGATTTTGGCTTGATGAGCCTGGGCGTAATCGTCGGCGTGCTGGTGATCGGAGTCTTGATGGGTAAGCTTTATGCCAACAAGATGAATGAAGAGAGTAGCAAGCTAGGTAATAAGTAAGGTTCTGTTTGGCTTGGTGCCTCTTCGGGTGCTAATGTCCCCTCCGCTGAATATTTCAGTTGAGGGGATTTTTTCTGGGTCAGCGAAATTAGAAATGGGTACGCTCCTTCGCGCATTGCTGCTTTCTCTTGTCGTTCACTTTATATTCCTTTTGGGTTTTCGGTGGGTAACGCCGGATATGAACGGATTGGTTTTGCGTGGCGTGCCGGTAAATGTTCGCATCGTATCTGCGTCTGCACCGCAGCTAAGTCTGCCAGTCAATCAGCTCAATAAAGTTGATGATCAACGTATCGCTGCACCATTGTCTAAACAGGTAGCGGAAAACCCCGGCTCACGGAATTTAAGTAATTATGGCAATTTTTCAAGGTCGACCGCAGCAACTGACCT
>JAUYQT010000449.1 GCA_030697085.1 Azonexus sp.
GGGCCGGCCTGGAGTAATTCGCTGTTCGAGGACAATGCCGAATTCGGCCTCGGCATGCGTCTGGCCACCGATAAACTGGCCGACGCCGCCCGCACGCAATTGCATGCGCTGGCGCTGGAAGTCGGTGATGATCTGATCGAATCCCTGCTCAACGCCGACCAGCGTACTGAAGCCGGTATTCACGAACAGCGCGAACGGGTTGCTTTACTCCTCGCCAAGCTGGCGCATATCGCGACGCCACAGGCCGAACAACTCGCAGCAATCGCCGAATATCTGATCCGGCGCAGCGTCTGGATTATCGGCGGCGACGGCTGGGCTTACGACATCGGTTTCGGCGGTCTCGACCACGTGCTGTCTTCCGGCGAAGACGTCAATATTCTGGTGCTCGATACCGAGGTTTACTCAAATACCGGTGGCCAGAACTCGAAGGCGACGCCACGCGGCGCGGTCGCCAAGTTTGCTGCGGGTGGGCAGCCGAATCGCAAGAAGGATCTGGCGCGCATTGCGATGGATTACGAGAATGTCTTCGTCGCCAAGGTGGCCTACGGCGCGAAGGATACGCACACGCTGAAGGCCTTCCTTGATGCCGAAAGCTATCCCGGCGTCTCGATCATCATCGCCTACAGCCCGTGTATCGCGCATGGCGTTGATATGTCGCACAACCATAGCCAGCAGGATCTGGCGGTCAAGTCCGGCCACTGGCCCCTGTTGCGCTACGACCCGCGCCTGCGCGAGCAGGGCAAGCATCCGATGTCGGTCGATAGTGCGGCGCCGAGCATTCCCTTCCGCGATTTCGCCCGCAACGAGGCGCGCTTTACCGTGCTCGAACGGCAAAATCCGGAAGCCGCCGAGCGCTTCATGGTGCAGGCCGAAAAAGACGCCCGCCTGCGCCATCAGGAATATCTCGAACTCGCCGAAATGGCCGTGCCGGAAGTGGTCATTGCGGAAAAAGACCGCGAGGCTGCCGAATTGAGCGCTGAACAGAAGGAGGCACCCAATGCTTGATCTCTCTACCCAATATCTCGGTCTGGCGCTGAAAAATCCGCTGGTGCCATCCTCGACGCCGCTCAGTCACAACATCGACTCGGTGTTGCATCTGGAAGATGCGGGTGCCGCCGCCATCGTCATGCATTCGCTGTTTGAGGAAGATGTCCGTAACGACGAACGGATGATCGACCGCTTTCTGGTCAATCCGAATGTCTTCGGCGAAGCGACCGGGCACCTGCCTTTCGGAGACGATTACCAGAGCAAGCTCGACGGCTATCTGGAAAATATCCAGCAACTGAAAGCGCGCCTGAACATACCGGTGGTGGCCAGCCTGAACGGTTCATCACTGAGCGGCTGGGTCGAATTGGGCAAGGAAATGCAGGAAGCCGGCGCCGATGCGCTGGAACT
>JAUYQT010000475.1 GCA_030697085.1 Azonexus sp.
ATCAGATAGCTACCTACTTCTTGTGCATTCTCGACCAGTTTTTCGTTCTCCATAATTTCCAGAACAGCCAGACTTGCAGCACAGGCCAGATAATTTCCGCCGAAAGTTGTTCCCAACATTCCGTGCCAGGGCTTAATTTCAGGAGCAATCAACACTGCACCAACCAGATGTTCGCGCTGGGGCCACATCTTGGCATGCAATGCCATGTCGAAATGACACCGGAAATGATCGCTTGCTGGTGTGAGCAATGGGCTGACGAAACAATCGGCGCACCCGACCAGCCCAGTGTGCAAACACCCGAACGCATGCAATCCGAAATCACCACCCGTCTACCGGCAATGCGCCAGTTATCCGAGCAACTTTACACCGTGTGGGTCAGCGGATTGCGTCGCTAAAAATCAGCGAAAAAAATGGGCAGTCAGCCGGCCCATTTTTGTCCTATTTTTCCAGTTGACCGCGGGACAAACCATTGATTTCAAGTCCTTCTGGCTAACCTTTGTTTCCATACCCAGCACAATTCACTTAGTCGCGGAAATTCCCATACTTGATCGGAAAATCAGTAATCGACTTGGTGATCAAGGCAATGCAGGCCTGTAAATCATCGCGTTTTGCCCCCTGCACCCGAACCTCATCGCCCTGAATCGAGGCCTGAACCTTCAGCTTGCCATCCTTGATCAATTTGACGATCTTCTTGGCCAGATCGGACTCGATACCGTCCTTGATCTTCAATTCCTGCTTGACCTTGTTGCCGGATATCTTCTGTATGGTCTGATGATCCAGACGCTTGACGCTCTCTTTTTCCTTTTTTTCCATCGCCGGGAAAAGCAGGTCCTTGATCTGATCGAGGTGGAAATCGGAGTCACCGTATAGCGTGATGACTTTATCCTTTTCATTCAATTCAAGCTTGGCCGTCGTGCCTTTGAAGTCGTAGCGATTGTCGACCTGGCGGGATACGACATCGACGGCATTCTTCATCGCCACCATGTCCACTTCGGAAGTGAAATCAAAAGTCGGCATGACGCTTACTCAAAATGACAAACGTAGTGATAAGGCTGATCGCAGGCAATTTCAAAGCTGGAGTTGCCCGGCACATTGAAAGACTGGCCATCGCCATAATTTTTCCATTCGCTCTCGCCCTTGAGCTTGACGCGGCATGAACCACCGACGCCTTCCATAATTTCCGGTGCACCGGTATTAAAAGTCAGGCTGGACGGCAAAATCACTCCCACCGTCTTCTTCGTACCATCGGCCAGCACCACCGTGTGACTAACGCACTTGCCATCGAAATAAATATTGGCCTTTTTGACCACGGACACATTGTCGTATTGCGACATTTAAATTCCCCAGATTTTCTGAATAATTGCCTTGGCAATAAAACCAACCATCCCGAACGCGAGCACAAAGAAAAGCACGAAGGTGCCGGTTTTTCCTGCTTTCGATTTCCAGGCGATCTCGCCAATGATGAAAAGCATGAACACAATGAATGCGGCAAGCCCCCAGGTTGAGCCGAAATCCGCAATCTGTTCCTCGGTCAAGCCAAAAAGGGTGCCTTCCATTTATTTAAGCCTGACCGTTCTTGGCGCGCAGATTGGCCGCGATACGCAGGCGCAGTGCATTCAGCTTGATAAAGCCGGCCGCATCTTTCTGATCGTAAGCACCAGCATCATCTTCAAAAGTAGCGATGGTCGGATCGAACAAGGAATCAGTCGCCGAATCGCGGCCAACGACAATCACATTCCCCTTGTACAGTTTGACCCGGACTAAACCATTCACGCAGTGTTGGGTGTGGTCGATCAGCACCTGCAGCGCCAGACGCTCCGGGCTCCACCAGTAACCGTTGTACACCAGGCTGGCGTAACGCGGCATCAGGTCGTCCTTGAGGTGGGCAACTTCACGGTCAAGACAAACCGATTCGATGGCGCGGTGAGCGCGCAACATGATCGTACCGCCCGGGGTTTCGTAGCAACCGCGCGACTTCATGCCGACATAACGGTTTTCAACGAGGTCCAGACGACCGATGCCGTGTTGACCGCCCAGTTGATTCAGCTTGGCCAAAACATCGGCTGGCGAGAGGCGAACGCCATTCAGCGCAACGATATCGCCCTTCTCGTATTCAATATCAAGGTATTCAGCCTTGTCCGGTGCGGCTTCCGGAGAAACCGTCCAACGCCACATCGACTCTTCGGCTTCAGCGGCAGGGTTTTCCAGATGGCGGCCTTCATAGGAAATATGCAGCAGATTGGCGTCCATCGAATACGGCGAACCGCCCTGCTTATGCTTCATATCGACCGGAATACTGTGCTGCTCGGCATAGGCCATCAGCTTTTCGCGGGACAGCAGATCCCATTCCCGCCACGGCGCAATAACCTTGATGCCCGGCTTCAAAGCATAGGCACCAAGCTCAAAACGCACCTGGTCATTACCCTTGCCAGTCGCACCATGAGAAATGGCGTCAGAGCCCGTGGCATTGACGATTTCGATCAGACGCTTGGCGATCAATGGCCGGGCAATCGACGTGCCAAGCAGATATTCGCCTTCATAAACGGTATTGCAGCGGAACATCGGAAAAACGAAATCGCGGACAAATTCTTCACGCAGGTCGTCAATAAAAATATTTTCCGGCTTGATGCCGAATTGCAGCGCTTTTGCGCGCGCCGGCTCAAGCTCTTCGCCCTGACCAAGGTCAGCGGTGAATGTCACCACTTCGCACTGATAAGTATCCTGCAGCCATTTGAGAATCACGGAGGTGTCGAGACCGCCGGAATAAGCCAGCACTACTTTTTTGACGTCACTCATTTCTCGCTCATTTCTATTTTCCAGTTTCATTTTAATTCAGCCGCTTAGCCGTTAATCCGGCCCAACAACAAATATTCCATCAAAGCTTTTTGCACATGCAGGCGATTTTCGGCTTCATCCCAGACGACTGATTGCGGACCATCAATCACGTCGGCAGTCACTTCTTCACCACGATGCGCCGGCAGGCAATGCATAAAGATCGCTTGCTGATTAGCGGCCTGCATCATTTCGGCATCGACACACCAATCGGCAAAAGCCTTGATCCGCACCTCATTCTCGGCCTCAAAACCCATTGAAGTCCAGACATCGGTCGTTACCAGGTCGGCACCTCGACAAGCTTCCATTGGATCGGCAAAAATCTTGAAATGCGCTGCATCAACGCCAGAAATCAATTCCGGTTGCAGTTCATAGCCCGGCGGGGTCGAGACATGCACCTTGAAATCCAGCACCTGTGCCGCTTGCAGCCAGGTGTTGCACATATTGTTGGCATCGCCGACCCAAGCCACTGTTTTGCCCTGAATACAACCGCGATGTTCAATGTAGGTGAAAATATCGGCGAGGATCTGACACGGGTGATATTCATTGGTCAGTCCGTTGATCACCGGCACGCGGGAGTTGGCAGCAAAACGCTCGATGATGTCCTGCTCGAATGTCCGGATCATCACGATGTCGCTCATCCGCGAAATCACCTGCGCCGCATCCTCCACCGGCTCGCCGCGCCCAAGCTGGGAGTCGCGCGTATTCAGATAAATCGCCGAGCCCCCCAACTGATGCATCCCAGCCTCAAAAGACAGACGCGTTCGCGTGCTGGCTTTCTCAAAAATCATCACCAGCGTGCGGTCGCTCAGCGGCCAGTATTTCTGGTAAGACTTGAACTGATTCTTGATCCAGCGCGTGCGCTCGAAAACATATTCGAACTCTTCACGCGTGAAATCCTTGAACTGCAGAAAGTGTTTAATCGGCATAATTTAGGCCGCCAAAAATTCCTTGATGAGGGGAGTGATACGGTCAACCAGTTCTTTTGCGTCATTTTCACTGAAAATCAGTGGCGGCAAGAAGCGGATTACCTTATCGGCTGTCACGTTAATCAGCACACCAGCGGCGAGCGCCTTGCCGACCAGTTCGCCACAGGGACGATCGAGTTCGATACCAATCATCAAGCCGTGACCACGAATTTCGACCAGACCTTTGACGCCCGCCAAAGCCTCGGCCATCAATTGGCGAATCAACGCACCAACGTGTTCCGCATTGGCCATCAGCGCGTCCTGCTCAATGGTTGAAATGGTGGTTAGCGCCGCCGTACAAGCCAGTGGATTACCACCAAAGGTCGACCCATGATTACCCGGCGCAAACAGCCCAAGGGCCTTGCCGCTAACCATGCAGGCGCCAATCGGCACACCGGAACCCAAGCCTTTGGCCAACGTTGCCACATCCGGCTGGATGCCGGCATGCTGATAGCCGAACCATTTACCGGTCCGCGCCATACCGCATTGCACTTCGTCGCAGATCAACAGCCAGCCATGCTCGTCACACAACTGACGCAGCTCTTTCTGGAATTCGATTGAAGCCAGATGGATACCACCCTCGCCCTGTACGATCTCAAGCATCACGGCGACCACATTCTTGTTGTGTTCGGCAACCGCTTTAATCGCATCCAGATCATCGTAAGGCACGCGCACGAAACCCGTGACCAGCGGCTCGAAGCCGGCTTGTGCCTTGCGGTTACCGGTGGCCGACAAAGTCGCCATCGTCCGGCCATGAAAGGCCTTTTCCATCACAATGATGGTCGGCAGCTCAATGCCCTGCTTGTGGCCATAAAAACGCGCCAGCTTGATCGCAGCTTCATTGGCTTCACAGCCGGAGTTGCAGAAGAAAACTTCATCCATGCCGGAAAGTGCCGCCAGCTTGTCGGCAAGTTGCTCCTGCTCACGAATCTGGTAAAGATTCGAAGTATGCAGCATGCGACCAGCCTGCGCAGCAATCGCTGCCACCAGTTTGGGATGGGCGTGACCGAGTGTGGAAACAGCGATTCCGGAGAGGGCATCAAGATATTCCCTACCCTCTGTATCGGTAATCCGGCTACCCTGTCCGTGGCTGAAAGCCACCGGCAACCGGGCATAGGTATTCATGACATGCGACATGAGGCAACCTCAAAAAACGAAAACGGCGGCCATTGCCGCCGAAACAAACGCCACTCAAATGGGCCGGTGAAAGCCAAAAGAGTTGCATGAACCTGAATGTTAAGTGAAAAATAGAGCCTTGTATAGAACGACAAAACCATGCGCATTGCCATATTCAACCAGAAAGGCGGCGTCGGCAAAACGACGACTGCACTCAATCTCGGTGCCGCCATCAACCGTGCCGGCACGATCCCGCTACTCCTCGACCTCGACCCGCAGGGGCACCTTTCAAGCATTCACGGTGACGCCCCCCTGGCATCGAGCCGGAGCCTCTTTGCGTTTTACCAGGATCTACACAGTCTGCATGAGCTAGAAATCAGCTGGGAACACATCGGCCAATTGATCCCCGCCCACCAGCAACTGATCAAGGTTGATTCCATTTTCGGCAAAGGCCCGGCCATTCTTAACAAGTTGCGGCTTGGCCTGGATGCCCAGGAAACGACGCACCCGAACCGTCCTTGCCTGATCGATTGCTGCCCCTATATCGGCGTCCTCGCTCTCAACGCGATTTTCGCCTGTGACCGGCTGCTCATCCCAATTTCGACCGACTATCTCTCGCTACAGGCGGCGGAACAGATCACGCGCACGCTGGAAGTTCTCGAGCCTGTTCTTAAACGCCGCATCGAGCGCCGCTACCTACTCACCCGCTTCGATCGTCGCCGGCGCATGAGCGATGACGTACGCCACAAACTTCGCGAGCGTTATGGTGATGACGTGCTGGAAACAGTCATCTCTGAAAACGTCTCAGTCGCCGAAAGCCCTTCATTGAACCGGGATGTTTTCCGTCAAAACGCAAGCAGCCCCGGCGCCCACGATTACAAAAAACTAATGCAGGAACTACTGGATCGCGGCGACCTGAAAATTCTGCCCACCCCACCCGGTTGACCGCAGGAGCAACGCCGCCCACATTGTCACAGTCATCCAGCAAGCAGCCGCCTGGTCATAATTATGGCAAGCAAGGGCGCTTCTGCTAGAATGTTTTGACCAAAGGTCGCAACGCCCGAAAACGCAGAGTAGAACAATGACAACAACAGAATCGACCACCTTCATCATTGTTGGCCTAACCAAACAAGGACGAAAATTTCGCCCCAGCGACTGGGCCGAAAGACTGTGCGGCGTCATGTCCGCCTTCGGCGCTGAGCGCAAGATGAAATACTCGCCTTACGTCGGCCCAGGTGAATATAGTGGCGAGAAAGCCGTTTTCGTCGACGGTCGCCTCGGCGAAATCGAACCGATGGCTTACCGCTTCATGCTGAATTTCGCGCAGGACAACGACCTGCAAATTATCGACGGCGTCTGCCCAATTGAAGGCAAAAAATAGACGTTGAAATTCACTCGAAACCCAGAAACAAAAATAATCTGAAAATAAAAATGGCGCCCGAAGGCGCCATTTTTATTTAATCACCCCGCAGATCAGGCAGCAGCAAGCGCCTTGATCTGTGCAGACAGGCGGCTCTTGGTACGAGAAGCCTTGTTCTTGTGAATGATCTTCTTGTCCGCGATACGATCGAGAACTGAAACTGACTGCTGAAAGACGCTTTGAGCGGCAACCTTGTCACCCGCCAAAATTGCCTGACGCACGCGCTTGACAGCGGTACGCAGCGTTGAACGCAGGCTGGCGTTATGGGAACGCTGGCCGTCAGCCTGACGGGCGCGCTTGCGTGCTTGTGCGGAATTGGCCATGTAGAATTTCCAAAAGTTAAAAACCTAAGCCGAGCATTATATAGCAAAACTCAAATTCGCCAACAAGATTAGCCCGACAAAAACGACTCAACGTTGCAGCCTGCTGCGATTAACCCGGCGCAAGACTCGAAGTCTCCGCCGCTCAAGAAGCCAACAACTCCCTGGGTAGCGGGAACGATACGGCCTCTTCCACCCCTGCCAATTGACGCACCTCGGCTAAAGTCAGAGATTGAATGCGGTCAACCACTCTTTGGACCAGAATTTCAGGCGCTGAGGCTCCGGCCGTCACTCCTACCTTGTGTTTGCCCACCAGCCAGGTCGTTTCAATTTCATCGGCGCCGTCGATCAGGTAGGCATCAACGCCCCGAGCCACCGCAACTTCTTTCAGACGACGGGAATTTGAGCTATTCGGGCTACCCACCACAATCACCAGATCACATTGCTCGGCCAAGACCTTGACGGCATCCTGACGATTCTGCGTCGCATAGCAAATATCGTCCTTCTTCGGCCCCTGCACATCTGGGAAATACTCTTTC
>JAUYQT010000552.1 GCA_030697085.1 Azonexus sp.
GGATGACCCCACCACCGGCATAGATGATTGGTCGCTTAGCTTCCTGCAGAATCTGCAAAGCCCGCTTGATCTGACCAAGGTGCCCCTTGACAACCGGATTGTACGAGCGCATCTGAATCGTCTTCGGGTAATCGAAGGCGCACATCTGAGCCGTAATATCCTTTGGTATATCAACTACCACGGGGCCAGGACGGCCGGTCGCCGCAATATGGAAGGCCTTTTTGATCGTGACTGCCAGATCCTTGACATCCTTAACCAGGAAGTTGTGCTTGACGCAGGGTCGGGTAATACCAACCGTATCGCACTCCTGGAAAGCGTCTTGGCCGATATACGCAGTCGGCACCTGTCCGGTGATCACAACCATCGGTATCGAGTCCATATAGGCGGTAGCAATACCGGTCACGGTATTGGTCACGCCAGGCCCCGAGGTCACCAAAGCGACGCCCACTTTTTGTGAAGAACGCGAATAGGCATCTGCTGCGTGAACTGCAGCCTGCTCATGGCGCACGAGAACGTGCTTGACTTGGTCTTGCCTGAAAAGAGCATCGTAAATATGGAGAACGGAACCACCCGGGTAACCGAACACACAATCTACCTTTTCTTCCTGCAGGCACCTGATTACAATTTCTGCACCGCTGATCATCATTCTTGAGCCTAAAAAAGCTGTTGCCGAAAGGGCGTAACCTTAATCGAGAGGCTCTTTGCGGTCAAGGTTTCCAAATACAACTATATAATCTTCAAAGTTTTTTACTGGAAGAGACGACCCTGGCTTCACCTCAACAACTATCCAGCTTTCTCCAAGCCGTTGAGCGGCGTGCATTCAAACAAGCCATGTTTGCGGTTCACCAGGAAGAATCAGCACTGGATATCGTTCAGGATGCCATGCTCAAGTTGGCCGAAAAATATGGCGATCGACCCGAAGAAGAGTTCCCCATGCTCTTCCAGCGCATTCTGCAAAACACGATCCGTGACTACTATCGACGTAGCAAGGTACGTTCAATGTGGACAACCCTGCTTTCTGCGTTCTCATCGGATGACGATGACAGCGACCCGCTTGAAACGCTCGCTGCTGACGCGGATGATGCCGGCCCAAGAACACCGGAAAGCAAGTTATTACAGGCGCAAACACTGAACATTATCGACGGTGAAATAAAAAAATTGCCAGCGCGTCAACGGGAAGCCTTCCTTTTGCGTTATTGGGAAGAAATGGACGTTGCTGAAACGGCTGCAACAATGGGTTGCTCCGAAGGCAGCGTCAAGACCCACTGCTCACGTGCCACGCATTCACTGGCATCTGCCCTGTCGGCAAAAGGCATAAGACTATGAAAGAAGAACGCTACGCTTATCGGGTTCGGCAAATACTGAACTACGGTCTGAAAGAGATTCCACCAACAGCCAGTCGGCGCTTGGAGGCTGCTCGCCATATTGCGCTTACACGGCAGAAGATCGCTCAACCGCAAATAGTGCTTTCTGCCGCCGGCTCGACTTCCCTTTATATCCCACAGCAAGAGCAAGCACCTTACTTCAAACAACTACTGGCGATTGCCGCCCTTTTAATGGGCATGTGGATTTCTTTCTACTGGCATAGTGTTCAGTACGTCAGCGCCCTTGAAGAAATTGATAGTGCATTGCTGGCTGACAAGCTTCCTCCAGAAGCTTTTATGGATAATGATTTTCTCGAATGGCTAAAAGACGATACCTCGGCGGAGTAATACTCTGCCTGGTCTTGATTGCGGCGCCGGCACTTGCAGCCCCCCCACAAGCTGTCGCCATCTGCACCTTGCCTCAGCCCGCCTGGGGCAATCTAAACACGCAGCAAAAGTCCATTCTGGCCCCACTAGCCAAGGAAAGGGAAACGATGGAAAACGTTCGCCGGAAAAAATGGCTGGGTATTGCTGACCACTACCCCACCATGGAACCCGACGAGCAGCTCAGAACACAAAACCGCATGCGCGAGTGGGCCAGGCTGACTCCCGAGCAGAGAGCCAAAATTCGTGATCGTTACAAAGACTTTAATCAGCTTCCTGCCGAGCAAAAGATCGTTGTCAAAAAAAAATGGGAGGCTTACTCTAATCTGCCCAAGGACGAGAAACAACGCGTTCGGGAAACAGGAAAGTCAACAAGCTTGCTCAGTCCGCCACCGAGACCCATCGAGCCGGCAACAAATGAAATTTCACCCAATTTATCCGAGCTCACGGCGCAGCCTCGGACTAGCGAGACGCATCAACGTTGAATAAAACGCCACTCCCCAGCCTCGGACGCCGCCTGACCAGCATGCTCTACGAAGGACTGGTTGTTTTTTCAATATTGCTGATTGGCTTTTTGTTGCCGCAGGTTGTGCTAGGCGGCTTCGGTGTGACGGTTAGCGCCAAGCAACTCTGGCTCCACGTGGTCAT
>JAUYQT010000695.1 GCA_030697085.1 Azonexus sp.
CACAATATTTTGCCAATCGTCAGGCCAGGCCGCCTGCAGCGTGCGCAGCCACCACTCCGGATGCTGGCTCGCAGCAACAGCATTGGCGAGCAGCGCCGCGGTCAACTCGCTTTGCTGACGCAAAAAGTTACGCAAGACACCATTGACCAGGCCGCGAAAATTCCCCCCCGCCAACTCGGCCGCTGCGGCAACGGCTTGATCAACCACCGTATGTGCGGCCTCCGGTCGGGTTTCCAGACGATAAATGGCAACCAGCAACAGGGCCCGCACTTCATTGTCGGCCAGCGGCCTGGCGAGCAGACGACTGAGAAAAAAGTCACCCCGCCCGTAACAACGCAGGCTGCCATAGACAATATCCTGTACGGCAGGACGGGCAATTGGATCAACGCGGGCCAGTTGGCCATCAGCCAGGCTCTGCCCGGCAAATACGGTGGCGTTGATACGAGCGGCTTGCAGCAAGGCAAAAGCCAGTGAATCGAGAGGTAATGAGGACATAGGGGGGATTATCGCACGCGGGCCAAGCCTGCTGCGCAGACGGCGGTTTCCAGGATAATGGCGCCATGTCTCGATTTCTCATTACCCTTTGCTTTAGCTTTTTCCTCAACCCAACCCAGGCCTACGCCTGGAATGCGGCGGGTCACCGGCTGGTTGCCAGCATTGCCTGGCAGCAGTTATCAGCACCGAGCCAGGATTTCATCGCTGCCGCCCTGGCTCGTCATCCCGATTACCCGCGCTGGGTGAAAAAATCCCACTCGACCGATCCTGCTGAAATTTTTGCCGAAGCATCAACCTGGCCCGACGATATTCGCAATGACCCACGTTTCTACAACGATGGCCGCGAGCCCGCCACCGCACCGATCGCCGGCTTGCCGGACAACGCCCGTCACAAGCGCTGGCACTATGTGGATCTCGACGCACAGGGCGAAGTGCATAATGGCGAAATTGACGTGCAAATCAAGCGCTTGAGTCAATTGCTGCGCCCGCCGCCGACTGGCAGCGCGTTGCGGTCAACGCAAAAAAATGAGCAAATTTCTTATGCCCTGCCCTGGCTACTCCACCTCGTCGGCGATATTCACCAACCGCTGCATGTGGGCCGTAATAGCGATGCCGGCGGCAACGAGGTTGAAATCGAAAATCCGTTCAACAAGCGCCTGCCCTTCTCCAGCCTGCATACCTTCTGGGACGATCTACCCGGTCCGCCCTGGCTGCGCGGCAAGCGACTGGCAAAAAATGTGGCAGACCTGCTCGACCGCTACCCGGCGCCGGAACAAGGCAATGTCGCGCAATGGCGGAACGAAAGCCATCGCCTGCTCGACGCCGCATACCCGAGAGAAAACGGCAGCCTGCTCCCCATCGTCAGCGAAACCTTCCTGAAAGAAGCGAGGGAAATTGCCCATCGACGCATTGTCGAGGCCGGCTATCGACTCGGTAACTTGCTGGAAAACACGCTGACGCAGTGAGTTTCACGTGAAACGCCCTAAAATCAAGCCATGAACGGCCTACACCTGATTGCCGACCTGCACGATTGCCGCTGTCCGCCGGGCTTGTTGCTCGACGCGCCGGGGCTGGAAGTCTTTTGCCTCGAGGCCTGCACGCGACATGGTCTAACCGTTGTCGGCCGCCTTTTCCATGCTTTTCGCGATGCCGCCGAGCAACCGGCCGGCGTCACCGGTGCCGTCGTTCTGGCCGAATCCCACCTGGCGGTTCATACCTGGCCGGAAATCAGCTGCGTCACGCTGGATATTTATGTCTGCAATTTCAGTGGCGACAACAGCCAGCGAGCCCACACGTTGTTTGCCGAAGTCATCGCCCACTTTGCCCCGGCACGCATGGAAAGCAAAGAAATCAAGCGTGGCCAGGTTGGTAACACCTAACAACTAACTGATTTCAGCCGGCAAATCAAAGCGATCACCCACCTTGAGCGGGTGCCCGGCGAGAAATTGCTGCACCGGCAAGCGCTTGCCCCCGGCTTTCTGTAACTCGCTAATTGCCAGCCCGCCTTGACCACAGGCGACCACGATCGTGCTGCGGTCAACCGCCAAAATACGGCCAATTTCACCATTGACCACAACCGGCGCCGCCTGCCAAAGCTTGAGCGTCTGGCCGGCAAAAACCGCCTGAGCACCCGGGAATGGATTAAAGGCGCGCAGATGGCGATCAAGTTCAGCAGCACTTTTCGTCCAGTCGATCAGCGCTTCCGCCTTCTCAATCTTGTGGGCGTAAGTCACTCCCTCGCTCGGCTGCACTTCAGCCGGCAAAGGCAAACTGCCCAGCGCCTCAACCACCAGCGCTGCCCCGAGCGCCGCCAGACGGTCGTGCAGCGTGGATGACGTGTCATCTGCGAAAATCGGCAAGGCCCGCCGTAACAGCACCGGGCCGGTATCCAGCCCGGCTTCCATCTGCATAATACAAACGCCAGTTTCAGCATCACCCGCCAGCAAAGCCCGCTGAATCGGTGCCGCCCCACGCCAGCGCGGCAATAACGAAGCATGGATATTGAGGCAGCCCAAGCGCGGCAGATCAAGCACAAGCGGCGGCAAAATCAGGCCATAGGCGGCAACCACCATCACCTCGGCGCCCACGGCCGCAATCTTCTGCTGCGCCAACGGATCCTTCAGACTAATTGGCTGAAAAACCTCAATGCCCTTTTCCAGCGCCAGCTTTTTCACGGGCGAAGCCTGCAGCGTCATGCCCCGCCCGGCCGGACGATCCGGCTGACTCAGCACCAGCGCCACCTCGTGACCGGCGGCAACAATCGCCGCCAAGGCCTGCGCCGCAAACTCCGGCGTCCCGGCAAAAATCACCTTCATGCCGTGACCCGTGCCTGTTTGACCAGACGCGACTTGATGCGCACCTGCTTGAGCTGGGAAAGGTGATCGACAAATACGACACCTTCGAGATGATCAATCTCGTGCTGAATACAAACCGCTAACAAACCATCCGTCGTGATCGACTGTTTCTTGCCATCGAGGTCAAGGAAATGCACGGTGACACGCTCGGCGCGCTCAACCTTGTCATAAATCCCCGGCACCGACAGGCAACCCTCCTCACCCGTCTGCGAGCCTTCCTGGCTCTCCAGACGCGGGTTGATGAAAACGCGCAGGTCATTCCGCTCTTCGGAGATGTCGATGACGATCAGTCGCTTATGAACATCAACCTGCGTCGCCGCCAGCCCGATGCCGGGTGCTTCGTACATAGTTTCAGCCATGTCGGCAGCGAGTTTACGGATGCTGTCATCAATTGTTGAAATCGGTGCCGCCACTTTTTTCAGGCGAGGATCGGGGAAACGCAAAATGGGTAGAAGTGCCATATATGAACCGGAATAAAAGCTTGCTCGCTTAGGTAATTACGTGCAGAATCTAAAGTAATTTTTGAGATATTAATACGCTTTTCTCGAGCCATTTTGACAAGTTCGAGAGCCGCGTGTTTCACCGGCACGTGAGGTTACGACTATGGTCCGCATTATATCCGCGCTCATCCTGGCCGTGACGGCCGCTTGCGCATTCGCTGCCGAACCCCTCAACCTCGTTGACAATCCACCCGATCGCCACATCGTCGTCCCCGGTGACACCTTGTGGGGAATTTCCGGCAAATTCCTCAAACAGCCCTGGCGCTGGCCAGAAATCTGGCAAATGAACAAAGCCGAAATCAAGAACCCGCACTGGATCTATCCGGGCGATATCATTCTTCTCGATTACGCCAACGGCAATCCTCGCCTGAAAATCGCCAAGCCTTTCAATAACAAACTGCAACCGAAGGTTTATAGCGAAGTCGTGCAACAGGTCATCCCGAGCATTCCGCCCAATGTCATCGAACCCTATATTTCGCAGCCGCTCATCATTGAGCCGGGCGAACACGACACGCTGGCGCGAATCGTCGCCACCCAGGAAGACCGCATGATGCTGGGCAATGGCGACACGGCCTTTGTCACCGGCATACCCGATGCCAACGTCGTGAAATGGAACGTCTTCCGCCCGGGCAAGCCACTTAAAGACCCGGAAACCGGCGAGGTGATCGCCCACGAAGCCTTCTTCCTCGGCAATATGCGACTGCTCCAACCCGGTGAACCCGCCGTTATGCGCGTTACCCTGGCCAAAGAAGAAATGGGTCGCGGCGACCGGCTGATGCCCGCCCCGCTACCGCAAATCATCGCCTACGCACCGCACCGCCCGGAACAGAAGATTGCCGCCAAAGTGATGTCCATTTACGGCGGCGTCAATGAAGGCGGCCCCGGCTTTGTTGTTTCCCTGAACCGCGGAAAAGATAGTGGGGTTGAAGTTGGCCACGTCCTCGCCCTTTATCGTGACCGGGTGGCGACCAATATTGATGAAAATGGCCGCCGGGTTAAAATGGCGCTACCGGAAGAACGCTATGCCCTGGCCTTCGTTTTCCGGGTATTCAACCGCGTTGCCTACGCGCTGGTCGTTGAATCATCAAAATCGGTCATCATCGGTGACTCGGCTAGAAATCCATGAATGAAACCGAAGGGCTAACCGCCTGGTTGCGGCTAACCCTGATCCCCGGCATCGGCGGCGAGACGCAGCGCAAGCTTCTCGCCGCTTTCGGTTTACCTGAGGCCATTTTTGCCGCCGGGCACCTGGCGGCGCGTGCCGTCGTGGGCAGTCGCGCCGATCTGCTTTTTGATTTTGATGCCACTGAGGCCGTTGACCGCAGCATTGCCTGGGCCAGCGAGCCGAACCACGCCATCCTGACCCTGGCCGATGCCGCTTACCCCGCCGCCCTGCTCGAAATTGCCGATCCGCCCAATGTGCTTTACGTCCGGGGCAATCCGGCCCTGCTGCAAAAACGTGGGCTTGGCGTAGTCGGTAGCCGCAATGCCACGCCACAAGGCTTGCAGACCGCCGAAACCTTTGCCAAGGCGCTCGCCAGCACCGGCCTGAGTATCATCAGCGGCCTCGCCCTCGGGATCGACGCGGCCGCCCACCGTGGTGCGCTGGCTGCTCGCGGCACAACCATCGCGGTTATCGGCACCGGCATTGACCGGCTCTACCCAGCTCGCAACAAAGAGTTGGCACTGGCGATTGCCGAACACGGCGCCATCGTTTCCGAGTTTCCGCTTGGCACACCGGTTATCGCCAGCAACTTCCCGCGGCGTAACCGGATTATTTCCGGGCTATCATGCGGCGTACTGGTCGTCGAAGCGGCGCCAGAAAGCGGCTCGCTAATCACCGCCCGCCTCGCCGCCGAACAAGGCCGCGAGGTCTTCGCCATTCCCGGCTCCATCCACTCACCCGTAGCTCGTGGTTGCCATAAGCTGATCAAGCAAGGCGCCAAATTGGTCGAAACAGCCCAGGATGTACTCGAGGAACTCGGCAATTTCAGCGAACCTGCAAACTGCCCGGAAGCCCCAACCAAGACCAGCAAAAACCCCTTACTTAACGCCATCGGCCACGATCCTTGCGGCTTTGACGATCTGATTGAACGGACCGGATTCGGCGCTGACCAACTGCTCACCGAACTACTGACCCTCGAATTCACTGGCCAGATCGCCACCCTTCCCGGCAATCGCTACCAGCGCCTAGCCTGACCCTGACCCCCCATATATATAGAGAGACGGCTTGCCAAGCCGCTCGCCGGGCCCTTATCATGCCCCGGCACCTAACAGGCCAAACCCATGAGCAAAAAGCTGATCATTGCCGAAAAACCCTCCGTCGCCGCCGATATTGCCAAGGCGTTGGGCGGTTTCACCAAGCACGACGACTACTTCGAAAGCGAGACGCATGTCATCTCTTCCGCGGTCGGTCACCTGCTGGAACTGCGTTGTCCCGAAGAATTCGAGGTCAAGCGCGGCAAATGGTCGTTTGCCCATCTGCCGGTGATTCCGCCGAACTTCGCGCTGGCGCCGATCGAAAAAACCGAATCCCGCCTCAAGGTGCTGACCAAACTGATCAAGCGCAAGGATGTTGAAGCCCTGATCAACGCCTGTGACGCGGGGCGCGAAGGTGAATTGATCTTCAACTACATCGCCCAGTACACCAAATCCGCCAAACCGGTGCAGCGCCTCTGGCTGCAATCAATGACCCAGGGCGCCATCCGCGACGGTTTTTCCCGCCTGCGCGAGGGCAAGGAAATGCAGGGCCTCGGCGATGCCGCCGTCTGCCGCTCCGAGTCCGACTGGCTGGTGGGCATCAACGGCACCCGGGCGATGACCGCCTTCAATTCAAAAACCGGCGGCTTCCACCTGACCACCGTCGGCCGCGTCCAGACGCCAACCCTGGCCATCGTCGTCGAACGCGAAAAGAAAATCCGCGAATTCAAGGCACGTTCGTACTGGGAAGTCGAAGGCGAGTTTGAAGCCAAAGCCGGAAGTTACATCGGCAAATGGTTCGACGAAGGCTTCAAGGGCAAGGAAAACGACGAACACGCCCGCGCCGACCGCATCTGGGAACAATCCAAGGCCGATGCCATCCGTGCCGCCACCCTCGGCAAACCCGGCATCGTCACCGAAGAAGCCAAGCCGGAAACCCGCCTCTCGCCGCTGCTCTTCGATTTGACCAGCCTGCAGCGCGAAGCGAATGCTCGCTTTGGGTTCTCGGCCAAGACCACGCTCTCGCTGGCGCAAGCCCTCTACGAAAAACACAAGGTCCTGACCTACCCACGGACCGACTCGCGTTGCCTGCCGGAAGACTACATTCCAACCGTCAATGCCACACTTTCGATACTGACCGGCGAAGGCGCCGGCAAGGGTCACGACGAAGCACTGATCGCCCGCTATTCGCCGTTCGCCCAGCAGATTCTGACGCGCAACTGGGTAACGCCGAACAAACGCATTTTCAATAATGCAAAGATCAGCGATCACTTTGCGATCATCCCGACGCCACAGGCCCCGAAAAACCTGAACGAACTGGAACAGAAACTTTACGACTTCGTCGTCAAACGCTTCCTTTCCGTCTTCTTCCCGGCCGCCGAATATCTGGTAACCACCCGCATCACCCGCGTTGAGGGCTATCCCTTCAAAACCGAAGGCAAGGTACTGGTCAATCCAGGCTGGCTGGCCGTGCATGGCAAGGAAGCGCAGGAAGGCACCGAAGGCAATCTGGTTGCGGTCGACGCTGGCGAAAAGGTAAAAACCGAAGA
>JAUYQT010000759.1 GCA_030697085.1 Azonexus sp.
GAAAGACTAACCTGATGTGGCGACAGCTTGGTCCGGAAAAACACCGGAACGTCAGACCCTTTCAGCAACACCGGGGTGGCTGGCGGCTTGTTGTAGCGCACGCAGTCGACCACGATCAGACCATCAAGGTCTTCAAGTTGCTCGAGCATTTCCATGCCACAAGTACCACCGTCAATAATTTCAACCTCGGGCGGCAAACGGTAGGTCTGCTCCAGCTTCTCAATGACACGGACACCGACACCTTCATCGGTGAGCAGAATATTGCCAATTCCAAGAACGACGATGCGCATGCGTGTACCTAAAAAATTGGGGCGCGAACAGTGTCGCGCCCCTTGAATAAAAACGACTTGTCTCAGATCAAACCGCAGTAACAGTCACCACCGATTGCGTCTCATCATCGACCACGTGCACCGCACAAGCCAGACAGGGGTCGAAGGAGTGCACCGTGCGCAAGACCTCCAACGGCTTCTCGGGATCAGCCACCGGATTGTCGATCAGGCAAGCCTCATAGGCACCCGGCTGATCCTTTTCGTTACGCGGCGCGGCATTCCAGGTGGTCGGCACGACGCACTGGTAATTGACGATCTTGCCGGAGTCGATGACCACCCAGTGCGACAACACACCGCGCGGTGCTTCGTGAATCCCGACGCCCATCTGCTCACCCTTCGGGAAGGTCGGGCGATTGAAGGTTTTCAGATCACCAGTGGCCATATTGGCCAACAACAGATCCCACTGATTGATCAGCTCATCAACCTGCACCGCACAGCCGACAGCGCGGGCGGCGTGACGGCCAATGGTCGAATGCAGCGCCTCGACACCGACCTTGGTACCGGCAACTGCAGAGACCAGATCGAGTGCAGCCGTTGCATACTTTTTGGTCGGCTCGTGACCGGCCGCCAGCATGGCCATCACCCGGGGCAGCGGGCCGACCTGCATCGGCTTGCCGTAGAAGGTTGGCGATTTGAGCCAGCTGTATTTACCGTCATCCTGGAAATCGGTGTAATTCGGCGTCGTCTCGCCCTTGTACGGATGCAGGGACTTGTTGTTGCCGCCCTTGTAGTCATACCAGGAGTGCTTGATCGCCTCAGAAACGCCGTCGGTGAAAAACTTGTCGTTGAAGCTGGTGATTGGCTTGTAGCTTTCCAGCTTACCGTCTTCGATATAGCCACCGGGCAGCGCAAACTTGGTGCCTTTGGTATCGAGCGGAATATCCGGCACGGAAAGGTAATCGGTAATCCCGCGACCGTATTTGGTCCAGTCGGCATAGAAACCACCAATCGCACCGACATCAACCAGATAGACATTCTTGACGAAGTCTTCAAGCTTGAGCATCCACTCCTTGATCGCCAGCAAACGCTCGATAGTCAGCACAGACTGTGAATCGAGCGACAGCGGATTGGACACCCCTCCGACCGCCACATTCTGGATATGCGGTGACTTCGAGCCGAGAACGGCAACGATCTTGCTGGCATAACGCTGAATTTCCAGTGCCTGCAGATAGTGACTGGTCGCCATCAGATTGACTTCGGGCGACAGTCGCATCGCCGGGTGACCCCAGTAGCCATTGGTGAAGATGCCCAGACGGCCGGTACCGACAAAATTCTTCAAGCGGTCCTGAACCTTGGTGAATTCAGCCTTGCTGTTGCCGCTCCAATTGGACAGGCCCTGCGCCACACTTGCTGCCTTGCCTGGATCAGCCTTCAATGCTGAAACGACATCGACCCAATCCAAAGCCGACAAATGATAGAAGTGAACAATGTGATCATGCACGGCGTGGGCCAACATGATCATGTTGCGGATGTACTGGGCATTGAGCGGGATTTCGAGCTGCAGCGCATTTTCGACCGCACGCACTGAGGCCATCGCATGCACCGTGGTACAGACACCGCAGATCCGCTGAGTAATCGCCCAGGCATCGCGCGGGTCACGGCCGATCAGGATATTCTCAACCCCACGCCACATCTGGCCGGAAGCCCAGGCTTTCTTGACTCGCCCGCCGTCAACTTCAACGTCCACCCGCAGGTGGCCTTCAATCCGGGTGACCGGGTCAATCGTTACGCGTTTGTTCATAGTGTTCTCCTAACCTCGAATTCAGTGAGCCGCAGCGGCTTCTTCGCGCGGCAGCACGGGGAAGCGACGGGTGATGATGATGTAGCCGAGCACCTCAAGCGCAAACATGCCGATGGTGACAAGCATTTCAGCGATTGACGGGAAGTAATTCCAGCCGTGATCGACGCCCAGCCCTGTGTCGTAGCCAATCAGGAAGCCATTAACCCGCAGCAGCACACCGCCGAGCATGATGGCGCAGCCGGCCAGGAAGAGATTGGCCGGATTACGCCGGGCATTGGCACTACCGACCAGCAGGAAGGGCAGCAGGAAGCAGGCATTTTCCAACCAGAAGAAAAACGCTTCCAGGCTGGGCGAAAAGGCATGCCCCAGCGCACCGCGCACAATCAGATCAATCAAGCGAATGGCCATAAAAGTAGCCAGCATGCCGAGCATGATCTTGGCCATTGGCTGCAACAAATGCATCTCGATCTGACGACGGTAGGCCGACGAAGCGACACAGGATTCAAAGAGCACCACGCCGTAGCCAATGGTGATCGCCGAGAGCAAATAGAGCAGCGGCACAACCGGGGTCTGCCACAGTGGATTGACCTGCGGACCCAGTACCACAAGCAGCGTTCCGAGCGAGGACTGGTGCATCATCGGCAGCACAGTGCCAAGTGCGATGAAGATGAACAGCACCTTTTCGAGCTTTTTCTTCTGCACTTTCATGCCCCATTTCTCCATGAAGACCGGAGAAAACTCGATCCACATGACGATGATGTAGCAGGTAATACAAACAGCGACCTCGAACATCACCGAGTTTGGATTGGCGTAGGTCGGCCAGAGAATGTGCCAGAAATTCCACCAACGACCGAGGTCAAACAGCACCCCAACCCCGGCCAGCGTGTAGCCAAACAAACTGGCCAACAGCGCCGGGCGAACCAGCGGGT
>JAUYQT010000830.1 GCA_030697085.1 Azonexus sp.
CATCACCCATCACTGCGAAATCCTCGAAACCGGCAACGATTCTTACCGCTTTAAACAGCGGAAAAAAACGGTCAAATCAGCCTGACAAACTGGAAAGATTTGGACGCTGACAACTGGAAAGTATTGGACGCTGATTGACAATAAAACCCACCACCTGGCCGTTTTCACGTAAAGGCGTGGCATTGGCAGCAACCCAGTAGTGATTACCATTCTTGCAGCGGTTTTTGACAAGCCCCGTCCATGGCCGACCAGCCTGCAGATCAGCCCACATATCAGTATAGGCCTCGACCGGCATATCCGGATGGCGAACGATATTGTGCGGTTGACCGATCAACTCAGCTTCGCTGAAGCCACTGATGTCGATGAAATCCTTGTTGATATAGGTAATCTGACCTTTAAGGTCAGTTTTCGAGACAATCAAGGTATGGTCATCCAGTTGGACTTCCACCTGGGTTACCGGCAAATTATTTCGCATAAGGTCTGATCCGTCAGATTGTTGTTATCGTTATTAAAACTCAGCCCACTCGTCCTCATCCGGTGCGGCAAGCGCCGGAATACGATTGGCGGTGGGGTTTTTCAAAGTTGCTACGGTCAACGCCATTTTTGGCACGGAATTCGTGCCCGAACGCATGCTTTCCAGCAGGGAAATCACGCGCTTTGAACGATTAGTAAACTCGCCAGCAATCTGGGTGCGCGCCCCGGCACTATCGCCGGTCATCTGCGTACGAATCACATCAGCCGCCGAACGATGGAAACCGGCATGCTCGAGCTTTAAATCCGAGTACTGGCTATTTCCACGCAAAGACCGGCCGTCACCATGAATCCAGCAACCGAGCGCGCACTGATCATCGCGACCGACGATAGCCGGATCAAGCGGATCACCTTTGCCTCCGACATAATCGAGTAGCCGTTGCTTCCAATTGCCATGCGCAGTAATTGCTCCGTCGAAATCAAGTCCTGAGAGTTGCGACTGATCACTCACCACCACTCCGCCGGGCAAACGGAAAACCGATACCGACTCGGACAAACTACGCGCCTGCTCTTCCAAGCTCTCGGCAGCGGCAGCGGCCTGCTCGACGAGCGCCGCATTCTGCTGAGTCATTTCATCCATTTCGGTAACGGCCAGGCTAATCTGCTCAATACCGGCTGTTTGCTCGCGACTGGCTTCCGAAATATCGGTCATGATGCGGGCAACCCGCTGAATGCTGGTCACCACCTCATCCATCGTTCGCCCCGCCTGATCGACCAACCGACTACCGGTTTGCACCTTGTCGACAGAATCCGAAATCAAGCCCTTGATTTCCTTGGCGGCAGCGGCACTGCGCTGGGCAAGACTTCGCACCTCAGTCGCTACCACCGCAAAACCACGGCCCTGCTCACCGGCACGCGCAGCCTCAACCGCGGCATTCAGCGCCAGAATATTGGTCTGGAAGGCAATGCCATCAATCACGCTGATGATGTCGGAAATCTTGTTCGAGGACTGATGAATGGCGCCCATGGTTTCAACCACCTGGCTCACCACCTGCCCACCTTTTTCCGCCACCAGTTGGGCGTCCGTGGCCAGCGTCGTCGCTTGACGAGCGTTATCCGCATTTTGCTTCACCGTGCTGGTTAGCTGCTCCATGCTGGAAGCGGTTTCTTCAAGATTGGAAGCCTGTTGCTCAGTACGCCCGGAGAGATCCTGATTGCCGCTGGCGATTTCCTGGGCAGCGGTATTAATCGCATCCGTCGCGCTCTTGATCGAGAAAATTATCTCCTGCAGCGTGTCGACCGTGGTGTTCGCATCATCCTTCAACTGACCGAGCATCCCTTGATATTCGGTATCAATCTTACGGGTCAGATCACCCTGCGATAGACGATTGAGCATCGCACCCAGATCTTCCAGCGCCCGACTGTTCACATTAAGCAGATCGTTGATGCCCAGCGATATCTGCCGGAAGAATCCACTCATCTGATCGGCCGCAATACGCCGGGAAAAATCGCCCGCCGCTGCCGCTGCAATAATGTCACCCACTTCTTTTTCGATGGCGACTACGGCGGTTCTGTCACGCCACTCAACGGCGGTTCCCAAACGCTCATTGCGCTCGTTGGTAATCGGACTGGCAACCAGTGAGAATATGCGTCCGCCCACAGGGATTTCAGCCCGGTGAATGCCTTTCAGACTACCCAGCAAATTACGTTGATGCGCCGGGCTCTTGTGATAAATATCGAAACTGGAACCGATCATCGCGTCAGCGCGGAAGCCGGGCAAGACCTTGCGTAAATCAGCCTCTGCGGCACGCATCATTTCAAGCACTGCGGCATTGCAGTAGATGATTTTCCCGTCAGGGTCGGCCACCATCACGCTGTTCGAAGTGACATCCAGGGCGACCTTGATACGCAGTGTTTCATCGGCCGCCGTACGATCCGCATCAATGCGTGCCTTCAAGGCTGACTGCATTTTATCGAGCGAGCGCAACAAATCGGCGACCTCGTCCTGACCTGAAATATCGATCTGGTTTTCAAGGCGCCCGGAAGCAACGGCATCGGCCACACCAAGCGCACCAGCCAACGGTTGCGTAATGCTGCGAGTAAAAGCATAAGAAAATACAGCGATCAGCGTGACCACCAAAGCCGATAACCCGATGATCAATTTGACTGCGGTTGTAAAGGCGTTCTGCGCCCCCTCAAACGTCGCCCTGCCGGTATCAGCATAGTAAATACGCAGGGCATCGGCCGCATCCCGGGCCTGGGCATAGCTCGGACGAATCACCTTGGCATAAACGCTAGCAGCCTTTTCATAGTCACCGGCATCCAGCGCGGCATTGGCGACCATCAAGCCTTCCTTGACGAATACACCTCGTGCCTGCTCATAATTTTTCGCCAGCTTCTGCTCTTCATCATTCAAGGGGCGGGCCTTGAATGCGTTCCAGAGTTCGCTAATGGCATCACGATTTTTGATCAACTGCTCGGTATGCAACGTGATCGGATGATCGTGTCCGGCCGCCTGCTGACCACTCGGGTCATGCAGCAAGCCACCCAATACCTGCGTGTTGTTTTCCGCCATCAGCGTCTGGATGCGCAAGACAATCGCACCGGGCTCGAGTTTCTCGGTATAAACGGCTTCAGTGGCACGATTGAGGTCGCGCATATAACTGACCGCGACCAGTACCATCACGGCAAACCAGAACGCCATGCCCATGGCTTGCCAGAAAAGGCGGGGGCCGATCCGAATTTTATTCAGCATTTTTTTCTCCCTTGCCGACCAAAATTACGCGGCTGCAGTGTCAATCAGTTCCATATCGGAACTGGTCATCAAGCGTTCGATATCGGTAACGATCATCATGCGGGAACCCTGCGACGCGAGCCCCTGGATATAACGCGTATCGAACGTTCCGGAAAAATCTGGTGCAGGCCGAATTTGCAACGGGGTCAGCGAAATCACGTCAGAAACGCTGTCGACCACAACACCGATTACCCGTCGCGCCACGTTCAAAATAATGACCACAGTAAAGGGCGTGTATTCGATATTACCGAGCTTGAACTTGATGCGCAGATCGACTACGGGAACAATAATGCCGCGCAGATTAATCACCCCCTTGATGAAAGGTGGGGCATTGGCAATCAGGGTCGGCGGCTCGTAACCGCGGATCTCCTGTACCTTCAGGATATCAATCGCGTATTCCTCACTGCCCAGGGTAAAGGTCAGGTATTCACTGGCGGCCAGATCTGCCTCACCCGTTGCCGCGCCGGTATGCGTCATCACTTCCATATTCCTGCTCCTTGGTTCAGCCGTCAGCCGGCCTTCTGCATATTCGATTTAGCCATACCGGCAATTGCCGAAACGTCAAGAATCATCGCCACGTGCCCATCACCCATAATCGTCGCCCCGGACACCCCGGACACCCGCCGGTAATTAGCCTCAAGGCTTTTGATCACCACCTGATGCTGGCCCACCAGGGCATCGACAAAAAGTGCCACGCGGGCGCCATCGGCGTCGAGCACAACCATGATGCCCTGCGTCAGATCAATCCAGCTCGACTTGATATTGAACACTTCGTGCAAGACAACCACCGGCAAATACTCGCCGCGCACCTGGATGACACGCGCCTGATTGGACAGCGTTTTGATCTCCCCCGCCTCAGGTTGCAGAGACTCAATGACATAGGAGAGCGGCAAAATGTAGGTTTGATCACCCACTGCCACCGACATACCATCAAGAATCGCTAAAGTCAGCGGCAGGCGTACCGTCATCCGGGTGCCAACCCCGAAAATTGATTCGATCTCAACTCGGCCGCCCATCGACTGAATATTGCGGCGGACGACATCCATCCCGACACCGCGGCCGGAAACATCAGTGACCTGATCGGCAGTCGAAAAACCAGCTTCAAAAATCAAACTGAAAACTTCCTGATCGGTCATCTGATCCGATGCCGGCAAACCACGCTCGCGCGCCTTGGCCAGAATTTTGTCGCGGGGCAACCCAGCGCCGTCATCACCGACTTCAATGACAATATTTCCCCCTTGGTGATACGCTTTCAAGGTGATGGTACCCACAGGGCTCTTACCCGCAGCAACGCGTTTTTCCGGCGTTTCGATGCCGTGATCCAGACTATTTCGAATCAAGTGCGTCAACGGATCGGTAATGCGTTCGATCAGACTCTTGTCGAGCTCAGTCGATTCGCCCGTCGTCTTGATCTCCACTTGCTTGCCCAACTTGCCAGAAAGGTCACGTACGACCCG
>JAUYQT010000193.1 GCA_030697085.1 Azonexus sp.
CATGCATGATTTACGCGATGATGCTGATCGTGTGATGCGCCAGAATTTCCCGAACAGCCGCTTCTACAAAGACGGCCTGGATCGCAAGACTCCCTGGTGGAGACTCTGGTAATCAGCTACCTTGCTTGATAGCCAGAATAGCCTGATTGCGCAGCGTTCGTAGCAACGACAACTCATTTTCCGGGATAGAAATCCCGCCTGGTTCATCTCGGTCCGCATAAATCAGCGCGACCGGGTTGCCCTTGATATTGAGAGGAAACAACACAAACGAGTGAGCCGGCACTGCCTTCCGGTACCAATCGGGAACCCGTGCAGCGATTTTTGGGTCATTAATATCGCTAATCAGGATATCCACCCCTTTCGACGTTGCGGCATGGAATATATCCGGCGCAAAGCTTAGCGAAAAACGAAAAGCCCTGGCGACTTCATTGGCATTTGGCCCAAAGCCAAAACGGCCCTGCATGCAGCCCGCCTTGGCATCGCGAATGCACAAGACAACGCGCTTGAAGCCCATGGCGCGGTACATCGTTTCAAGAATGATACGCAAAATGTCATTCAGTTTGAAACCATCAACCAACGTATTGCTGATGTCCTGAATGCCAGCGGTGAGGATACCTTGGGCATCAACCACCTGCCCAGCCAGCGCTGCATCATCGGCGAATGAGTCATGAAAGTCCCTTTCATGCAGCAGCGTGCCATTCAAAGAATCCTGAGCACTTTGAGCGTCGACCGCAGCATCCAGCCCTGCAGAGCCGTGGGCAAACTGACGCATCTGCTTGCCGAACGTGGTTTGTTGCATGTTAAGGTGAATAATGCGAGCAAATTCAGCCACCTCAACGATGGCACGCTGCACCGTTTCCTGCAGCGCCTTGGCATCCAGCGAAACAGCCTCGGCGAAACGCGCCATGGTTTTTTTCATCTCCCGGTCGCGTGCCTCTGGCGTTGCCTGCGCAATCATGTCGCAGAGTTCATTCGAGAAGCTGGAGAGAACGCGCAGACGCTCTTCCTGCGTCACCGGTTTTTTGA
>JAUYQT010000138.1 GCA_030697085.1 Azonexus sp.
ATATGGGCAAGCAGATCCTGAAGGATTCCGGTCTGCCGATCATCACGGCCGATTCCATGGCTGAAGCCGCCACCAAGATCGTTGCTGCGGTCAAGTAAGGAGCCAATATATGTCGATTCTGATCAACAAAGACACCAAGGTCAAGGGCATTCTGGTCAACATTTTCGGCGGCATCATGAAGTGCGACACCATCGCTGCCGGTGTGGTTGCCGCAGCCAAGGAAACCCATCTCAGCGTGCCGTTGGTTGTGCGCATGAAGGGCACCAACGAGGATCTCGGCAAGAAGATTCTCCTGGAATCCGGTTTGCCCATCATCTCTGCTGATTCCATGGCAGAAGCCGCCACCAAGATCGTTGCTGCGGTCAAGTAAGGAGCTATTGAATGTCCATTTTCATCAATAAGAACACCCGCATCATTACCCAGGGCATCACCGGCAAGACCGGCCAGTTCCATACGGAAAAGTGCCAGGAATACGCAAATGGCAAAGAATGCTTTGTCGCTGGCGTGAATCCGAAGAAGGCTGGCGAAAGCATCTTCAATATTCCTATTTTCGGTTCCGTCAAGGAAGCTGCGGCCGAAACCGGCGCCACCGTTTCCGTGATCTACGTGCCGCCCCCGGGCGCTGCTGCTGCGATCTGGGAAGCTGTTGAAGCGGATCTGGATCTGGCTATCTGTATTACCGAAGGCATTCCTGTGCGCGACATGTTGATCCTGCGCAACAAGATGATGGCCAAGGAAGCTGCCGGCGGCAAGAAGACCCTGCTGCTCGGGCCGAACTGCCCCGGCCTGATCACCCCGGACGAAGTGAAGATCGGCATCATGCCGGGTCACATTCACCGCAAGGGTCGCATCGGCGTCGTTTCCCGCTCCGGCACGCTGACTTACGAAGCCGTTGGTCAGCTGACCGAAATCGGTCTCGGCCAGTCTTCTGCCGTCGGTATCGGTGGCGATCCGATCAATGGTCTGAAGCACATCGATGTCATGCGCGCTTTCAACGACGATCCGGATACCGATGCGGTCATCATGATCGGCGAAATCGGCGGTCCTGACGAAGCTGAAGCCGCCCTGTGGTGCAAGGAAAACATGAAGAAGCCGATCGTTGGCTTCATCGCGGGTGTAACCGCACCGGCTGGCAAGCGCATGGGTCATGCCGGTGCCTTGATTTCCGGTGGTGCTGATACGGCGGATGCCAAGCTTGAAATCATGGAAGCCTGTGGCTTCACCGTGACGCGCAATCCGTCCGAAATGGCCAAGCTGCTTAAGGCCCTGCTGTAAAATTTGAGCCTAGCTCAACCAAAAAGACGGGCCATGTGCCCGTCTTTTTTTCGTCCGGCCATGCCGGGCGTGGATTAAAACATGGAACTTGATCTCACCTCTGCTGTGTTCTGGATTGCCGTCGGTCAGATCATCCTGATCGATATTGTTCTTTCGGGCGATAACGCCGTGGTTATAGCATTGGCTTGCCGTAATCTTTCTCCGGAGCAGCGTAAAACAGGGATCTTCTGGGGGGTTGCCGGGGCGGTCGGGCTGCGTGTTGTCTTGACCGTATTTGCCGCGTTGGTGATGAATCTGCCCTGGCTTAAGCTGGTTGGCGGACTTTTACTGGTCTGGATTGCCGTCAAACTGATGTTGCCGGAGGAGGGGGATGGCCATGACATCAAGGCATCGGGCAACCTTTGGGGGGCGGTTAAGACCATTATTGTTGCCGACTTTGTGATGAGCCTTGATAACGTCATTGCTGTCGCCGGCGCGGCGCATGGCAGCTTGGCATTATTGTTGTTCGGGCTGGCAGTGAGCATTCCGTTGATCGTCTGGTCCAGTCAGTTGATCCTGCACTGGATGGAGCGCTGGCCGTCGATTGTGTTGTTCGGCGCTGGTTTGCTCGGTTATGTCGCCGGACAAATGATTTTCTCCGACCCTGGTGTGATCGGCCTGTTGCCGCCATTGCCCGGTTGGTCGGCCAAGGCGGCCGGGATTATTGGGGCCGTATTGGTGGTTGCTGTTGGCCGTTGGCTGGAGCAACGCGTGCTGGCTAAACAGGATCTCACCATCGTTTAAGGAGCATCGAACATGGCCTTATTTTTGTCGGAAAATGACGTAAAAAAGCTGTTGACCGTCGCCATGGCCATTGAAGGGGTCGAGTCGGCGCATCGTGATCTGGCGCTGGGCCAGGCGATCGATACGCCACGAGCTCGCAGTCGTCTGCCGCAGACGGTGTTGCATATTCTGCAGGGTGCACTGCCGGCGCAGGGCGTGATTGGCTACAAGGCTTATACGACCAACCGCAGCGGCAGCCGCTTTCTTGTCCATCTTTTCGACGCCGCCAGCGGCCAGTTGCGGGCGGTGATTGAGGCCAATTATCTGGGCATGATTCGTACCGGTGCAGTCAGTGGCTTGGCGGCGAAATGGCTGGCGCGGCCAGATGCCAAAGTGGCCGGCGTGTTTGGCGCCGGCTGGCAGGCGGAGGGGCATGTGCGCGCTATTTGCGCCGCCTTGCCGCTCGAGCGCGTCAAGGTATATAGCCGCAACGCTGAAAAATTGCAGGCTTTCTGCCAGCGCCTGAGCGCGGTAACCGGCGTTGCCGTGCTGCCCGCGGCGAATCCTGAAGAAACGGTGCGCGGTAGCGATTTGCTGGGGACGGTGACGACGGCGACTTTACCCTTGTTCGATGCCGCCTGGCTGGAAGCCGGGACGCACATTAACGCCGCCGGCTCAAATGCTCTGATTCGTCAGGAGTTGTCGGAAGCGGCGATCCGGCGTTGTGATCTGGTCAGCGTCGACTCAGTGCCGACAGTCCTGGCCGAGGCGGGCGATTTGCTGCCGCTGCTGGAAAAAGGCCGTTTGCATGCACGGCAGTTGATTGAACTGGGGGATGTCATGGTGGGCCGTCATCCCGGACGAAGTTCGAGCGAGCAAATTACCTTGTTTGAATCTCAAGGGATGGCGATTCAAGATCTGGCCGTCGGCTTGCGTGTTCTCGCCGCAGCCGAGGCGGCCGGGCTTGGTCAGGAGATTCCGCTGCAATAAGGCGTTGGTGGCGGGGTTGCGCCGACAAATAAATGCCGGGTGTGATTGAAGTTCCGGTAAATCAAGGGACGTGAATGGCAGCGACGGTATTCTGGAAAACGGGTTGGTTTATCGGGCTTTGTGTTGTACTGAGCTTGCTGTTGATTGGCCTCTTTTTCCTCACGGCCAGGCGCGGTCAGGGAAAGACGGTTGTTGAATCGGCGGAAACTAGGCGTCTGCTCGGGCTGGCTTTTCAGGGGCAGGGCCAGTTGGATCAGGCTTACGATAAGTTTTGCCAATGCCCGATGAATGAAGTGCTGATGGAAGATATTTACAATCTGGGCCTGGATTTCGAGCGCCATCGCCAGTTCAACAAGGCCGAGGCCGCTTTCCGTTATTTGTCGCAGCACAAGCCAAATTATCGCGATCTGGCGCTGCGTTTAAAGCGTGGGCAGCCCGCTGTCGTGAGCGTGCCAGTCGTTGAAGCTCCCGCCGAAAAACGTCGCCTCGATCACTATCAGCTCGAGGCGACGCTTGGCAAAGGGGCGATGGGCCTGGTTTATCTCGCCCACGACACGAGGCACAATCGTCCTGCCGCCATCAAGACAATGGCCCTGGCCCAGGCTTTTGATGAAGA
>JAUYQT010000234.1 GCA_030697085.1 Azonexus sp.
TTGCCGAGTAAATCAGCGTTAAGGTTGCCACCTTCACCCGGGTTTTCACCATTAATGTATGGTGATACGACTTCATAGCCGTCCATGCACGCCTGCATGGCACAGATAGGATCGATTTCAGTGACTTTAACGATCATGCCTTCCTGACGCAGACTCGCAGCTGAACCCTTACCTACGTCGCCATAACCAATCACCAGGGCTTTTTTGCCTGACAATAAGTGGTCGGTAGCACGCTTGATAGCGTCATTCAACGAGTGGCGGCAGCCTTTCTTATTGTCGTTCTTCGACTTAGTGACTGAATCGTTGACGTTAATGGCTGGAACCTTCAAGGTGCCTTTTTGCAGCATGTCGAGCAGACGATGCACGCCGGTGGTGGTTTCTTCGGTAACACCCTTGATGGCGACCAGGCGCACGGAATACCAGGTGGGATCGACGGCGATCTTGGCCTTGATGGCGGCGAAGAGGATGGTTTCTTCTTCGGACCCCGGCTTGGCGATGACCGAAATATCCTGTTCGGCACGGGCGCCGAGGTGCAGCAGCAGCGTCGCATCGCCGCCGTCGTCGAGGATCATGTTCGAGTAGCCACCGTCGGTCCATTCAAAGATGCGATGGGTGTAATCCCAGTAATCAACCAGGGTTTCGCCCTTGACGGCAAAGACCGGGATGTTCTGCGCGGCGATGGCGGCAGCAGCGTGATCCTGGGTCGAGAAGATGTTGCATGAGGCCCAGCGGACTTCGGCACCGAGCGCGGTCAGCGTTTCGATCAGCACGGCGGTCTGGATCGTCATGTGCAGCGAACCGGTAATACGGGCGCCCTTGAGCGGCTGGCTGGCCGCGAATTCTTCGCGAATGGCCATCAAACCAGGCATTTCGGTTTCAGCAATACGGATTTCCTTGCGACCCCAGTCGGCAAGGTTGATGTCAGCGATAACGCAGTCTTGAGTGTTGGTAAATGAGTCAGCCACAGTAAGCTCCTGATGAACTGTGGCCGGGAGGGATGGGGTAAATTCGGCTCACCCGCCATCCCGTGCCCGGCACGGGGTTGATTGGGTGAGCGCAGTTACAAACCGAGCCTGAGAGAGTAGTTTCGACAACTAAGCCCCTGCAGCGCCCCTCGGTTGGAGGTGGATTATAAATCCGCTTTCAGGTTTTGTCGCCGGCCCAGTAGCGATCGATATCCTTGATCCCCCACTTGGCAGCGTCTTCCCGGGCAGCGATTTTTTCCGGGCTACGCGCCAGATCAATGGTTTCCGGCTTGATGTAGGCTTGTGATTTGGTCGAAAAAAAGGCGCGAACTTTGGGTTTGAGCAAGGATTGTTCGCCCTGTTCAACGACAACGCCGAGTTTGCCGGATTCGAGTCGGACGAAAGAGCCAATGGGATAAATCCCCAGGCTTTTGACGAAGGCCTGAAAAACAACCGGATCGAAATGTCCCTTCCATTCGGCCATGCGCTTGATCGATTCGGCGGGACACCAGCCCGCTTTGTAGGGGCGGTTTGAAGTAATCGCATCGTACACATCGCAGACGGCGCCCATCTTGGCGTACAGGCTCATCGTTTCGCCATTTAAACCTTGGGGGTAGCCGCCGCCATCAATTTTTTCATGGTGATGCAGGCAGACATCCTTGGTTATTTCACTGATCCCGACACCATTCAGCAGCAGCTTGTAGCCCTCTTCAGGGTGGGTTTTGACCAGGGTAAATTCCGCGTCAGTCAGTTTGCCTGGCTTGTTCAGTATCTCCAGCGGGATCATTGCCTTGCCGAGGTCGTGGAGTAAACCGGCCATGCCGGCATCACGCGTTTGCTGTTCGTCCAAACCGAGTTTTCGGGCCAGGGCAATCATCAGGGCGCAGACCGCGACCGAGTGCATGTAGGTGTAGTCGTCCGCCGTTTTCAGGCGCGCCAGGCTGATCAGGGC
>JAUYQT010000291.1 GCA_030697085.1 Azonexus sp.
GTTACCCCGGTTGATCTGGTGGGCGCAGCAAAATGGCTGGTTGCCGACAACTACGTTGCCAATTTCATTAAAGGTGACCCCAAATCAACTGCATTCGGGATATTTATGAAAGGAGCAGGCTACGCTGGGCGAGTCGAGCGAAACCTGATTATTTGCTCCCTTGCCGAAATCTCGCAGCCGGGAACGCGTGTGGGAATATCTTTCGGCGGTGGTGGTAGTGGCCCAGCCTATTGCCGCGACCACGAGTGCAAGGTTGAGTTTACGGCAGGGCGGGCGGTCAATAACATCGTTGCGCACTGCAACGATGTCGGCATCGACGTTAATCGTTCAGCATCAACCTTTATCGCCCACAACACCTTGATCAATACTGCCGGCATTGATATTCGTGAGGAAGGGGCGAGTGCCTTGGCATTTGGCAACCATCTTGAGGGCACGGCCAGGGCACGCAAAGGTGGCACGCTCAAACTTGAGATGAATGAAATCGGCAATATGCGCAATTATTTCGCGGACGCTGATCGACTCAACCTGAACTGGAAAAAGCAACCGGACAAAATTCCCAGCCACCAACGTGTGCCTGGTGATATCTGTACTCAGCCGCGAAGTGACGGCACGTTACCGGGTGCGCTTGAGTCAATGGGGCCTTGTTGAAAGGTGAAAGGGGCGTGCATTTATTCACGGGGAATTCAATAAGGCACCCGTACAATAAGGGCCAGAATAAGACAATCTCATACCCGCCCAGCACAGGCATAAAGCATCGAGCATGCGCAGTTCCCAATAAAACGAGCCAATGAGCCATAAAATAAAAACCCTCTTGTTCTCGACACTCTACCCAAGCAGCGCACGGCCTGTGCACGGTATTTTTGTTGAAACACGCCTGCGTGAGCTGCTCAAGAGCGGCCGGGTCGAAACCCAGGTGGTTGCCCCGGTACCCTGGTTTCCATCGCGCCACCCGGCCTTTGGGAGCTACGCAAAAATGGCCGCCACGCCGCAATTTGAAACGCGCAACGGAATACAAGTGCATCACCCGCGCTATTTTCTGCCGCCCAAAGTCGGCCAGAACATTGCGCCTTATGTCCTTGCTGCTGGCGCATTGCCCAGCATTCGTCGTTTGATCCGCGATGGCTTTGATTTCGACGTTATCGACGCGCACTTTTACTATCCCGATGGTGTGGCCGCATCAATCATCGCGGAAAAACTCGGCAAGCCCTTTGTCTGTACGGCACGTGGCTCGGATATCACGCTCTATAAACAATCGCCAAAGCCGAATCGCCTGCTCCGGGCGACGATGACCAAGGCGGCAGCCAATATTGGCGTCTGTGTCGATCTTGTGGAGCAGATGATCGAGCTTGGGGCAAGCCGGGAAAAATCCCTCGCCATTCGTAATGGAGTCGATTTACAGCGCTTTTCTGTGGTCGACCGCAAGGAAGCCAGAAAAGCGGTCGGCATTGATCACCAGGGCCTATTGCTGCTTTCTGTGGGTAATCTGATTGAACTCAAAGGCCATCATCTTCTTATTGAGATGATGGCTCAATTCCCTGAAGCCAAGCTTGCCATTGTCGGAGCCGGGCCGATGCGCAGCGAACTGCAAGCGCTCGCCGCATCGCGTGGTGTCGCTGAGCAGGTTATTTTTGCCGGCCAGCAAGCCAATGACACGCTCAAAAACTGGTTCAGTGCCGCCGATGCGCTCCTGCTCGCCTCAAGCCGTGAAGGCTGGGCCAATGTGCTGCTTGAGTCAATGGCCTGCGGTACGCCGGTTGTGGCTACCCGAGTCAATGGTACGCCGGAAGTTGTCGCCAGCCTGGAAGCGGGGCGCCTGGCAGACGTTCGTGATGTTGAACACCTCAAGTTTGCTTTGCAAAGCCTGCTGGCAGATTACCCGGCGCGGGCAAATGTTCGTCGCTACGCAGAAAATTTTTCCTGGGACGAAACAACCCGGCAACAAATTGAACTTTTCTCGGCAATTCTAGAAAAAGGAAACTGATTGTATGGAAGGCTTTTTTTATCTCCTTGATCTAATTTGCGTAATTTGGCTGCTTGTCATGGTCCGTCGCAACGATCTGGAGCCGGCGGCAATGAAAAAAGGGGAGCTTGGTATCTTCAGCATGCGTCAACAAACTGAGAAGCCCGCTGGCGACAAGAAACCGCAAGGAAAATTTTGAAATGGATGTTTCAGCAGTCGTACTTTCATTTAACTCCAAGCGCTACATTGAAACCTGTGTTCGCAGCCTGGTTAAAAGCTACGCGGAATCCGGCCTTAATGGCGAAATCTACGTCGTTGAAAACGGCTCCGTTGACGGCAGTGTCGATATCCTAAAAGCCCTGCAGGCTGAAATTGGCCAAATACTCCAGGTAATCTACCTGCCCGAAAATACCGGCACCACTTACTCGCGCAACATGGCGCTCCGCCAGACAAAAGGGGAGGCAGTACTTATCCTTGATTCCGATGCCTATATGAATGCACCGGCACTCCAGGCCATGCTTGACTATCGGAATGCCCACCCCAAAGCTGGCCTGATTGCGCCCAAACTTATCTACCCTGATGGCAGATTCCAGTTGAGCGTCGATGTTTTTCCGACGGTAGCCCGCAAGCTCCAGCGCTTCATCTCTCTGCGCGAACTTGAAAAGCGTGAACCGCCAGCCGCAGCCGGGCCGGTGGATTACGCCATTTCCGCGTGCTGGTTGCTCAGTAAGAACGCTATCGAGGCAACTGGCCTGTTGGACGAACGGATTTTCTACTCACCGGAAGACGTTGATTACTGTATCCGTATCTGGAAAGCCGGCTATCAGGTGCATTATTTCCCAGAAGTTTCGGTCGTGCACGACGCTCAGGAAATCTCCCGCCCCAAGGGGCTCGGCATTAACAAATTTACGATTCGGCACGCCAAGGGTTTGCTCTACCTATTTCTCAAGCACCGCTATGGTTTCTTTCTCGGCGGGCTTTATCGCCGTCTCGGCCGTTTTGCCTGAACCCACTGAAAAATGAAAATTCTGCACGTTTTCGACCATTCTCTGCCACTGCAAGATGGCTACTCCTCACGTAGTTGGGCCATCCTGCAACAACAACTCACCCGTGGCTGGACTGTTTACCCCGTAACCGGCCCACGCCAAAACTCTACTGCCAGCGGCGAAGAAACCGTTTCCGGTCTCAAGTTTTACCGCACTGAAGACCGCCCATCGCTCTGGGGCAGGCTGCCGGTGGTTAAACAATTCTGGAGTATCTGGCTGATGTATCAGCGCTTGTGCCAGCTTATTCCGGTGCTCAAACCAGACATCCTCCACGCCCATTCACCGGCACTTAACGGTGTTGCTGCGCACTTTGCCGCCAAGCGCTTTGGCTTGCCGCTAGTCTATGAAGTGCGAGCCTTTTGGGAGGATGCTGCGGTCGACCAGGGAACAAGCAGTGAAAACGGCCTGCGCTACAAACTTACTCACGGCCTTGAAAACTATGTTTTCATACTTGCCTCCCGCGTCACCACTATTTGCGAAGGTCTTAAGCGCGATATTGAAGCCCGTGGCCTTTGCGCCGAGCCGGTTACTGTCATTCCGAATGCGGTCGAGTACGAACGCTTCTCCAAGCAAATCCCCCGCGACGAAGCGCTGGCGACCCAATATGGATTCAAAGCCGGCAACACACTTGGCTTCATAGGCTCCTTCTACGATTACGAAGGTCTGGATTTGCTGATAGAGGCCATGCCTGCCTTGCTCTTCCAAAACCCGGACATCAAACTCTTGCTGGTCGGCGGCGGCGTGCAGGATGCAGCCTTGCGGCAGCAAGCCAGCCGGCTAGGCTTGGAAAAGCAGGTCATCTTCACCGGCAAGGTACCGTTTGCTGAGGTTGAGCGCTTTTACTCGGTAATCGACGTGCTGGTCTACCCGCGAAAATCCTTGCGCCTGACCGAACTCGTGACGCCGTTGAAGCCTTTGGAGGCAATGGCTCAACGTAAGGTCTTCATCGCCTCGGATGTTGGCGGGCATCATGAACTGGTCAGTGACGGTGTGACTGGTGTGCTCTTCAAAGCTGATAATGCGGCCTCGCTTGTAGCTGCAATTCGTCATGTTGTCGCCTCGCCTGAACTACAGGTAAAGCTATGTGAAAACGGTTTGGCTTTTGTCCGCGACGAACGCAATTGGCGTAATAGCGTTGAGCGCTATGTTGATGTCTACGGTGGCGCCATACGTTCGATAGGTGGGCACTAATGAATCCAAGAGCGTTATGTAGCGGCGCTTGCCGTAAGGTTTCTAGTGCAGTGGCCAGGATGAACGTCGATGCGTGATATCGCGATGTTCCTGGCTATGCTTGTAATGGTGCCGCTAGCCTTGTCAAAAAGCTTTAACGCATATTTGCTTTGGGGGTGGACAGCCATGCTTTCCCCCGTTTTTTATATGTTTGGTTTTATGCAGGGCTTACGTTACAACCTGATTTTCGCTGCCATCACCATCGGTCTGTGGATGTTGGGCAAGGTTGATCTGAAAGGAAAGCAAAGCACTAACACCACGACAGTTTTGATGATCGCTTTTACGATTCAGGTGACTTGCAGCGCTTTCCTTGGTTACGACGGAAACCCCTGGAACTGGTTTACCTACGAAAACTTTATCAAGTCAGTGACTTTTGCGTTGGTGATGCCGCTCTTCGTTACAACGCGCCTCCGTTTGCACGCCTTGGTCTTGGTCATCTGTCTGGCGCTTGGTTTTCACGGTGTTGTCGAGGGACTGAAGATGATTTCCACTGGTGGTACTCGTAAGGTTGTTGGAATTCCGACGACCATGATGAGTGACAACAATCACTTCGCCGTTGGCATGTGCATGCTCATGCCGATCCTCGTTTATGTCATGCTCCACTTGAAAAGCCGCTTGGGCCGTTTTGCAGCGATGGCAGGGCTTGGTTTGACTTTGCTGGCAGTGGTGGGGACCAATTCACG
>JAUYQT010000352.1 GCA_030697085.1 Azonexus sp.
AACAGCACCGCCACTTGAGACGAATTTTCCTGCGCCGCCTGCAGAGCTTCATGCAAGTGCTGGGAGAAAAGCAGGCGATTTGGCAGGCCGGTGAGTGCATCGTGTTGCGCGAGAAATTCCATTTCTTCTTGATGGTTGCGCCGTTCGGTAATGTCGGTAACGGAACCCACCATCTGATACGCCTTGCCATAGCGGTCACGTACCGCCAGACCACGCGAGCCAATCCAGCGATAGGTACCATCCTTGGCCAGCACGCGGTATTCACAATAAAAAAAGTCGGTTTCGCCTTTGAGATGTTGCGAAACAGCCTGATTGTAGGCAACCCGATCATCGGGGTGCACCAACTTCAACCAGGCGTCGGTATCGGGCAGAAAATCCTCCTGGTAGCCGAGAATTTCCAGTAAACGGGTGCCGACGCGCAGCTTTTTGGTCAGTGGGTTCCATTCCCAGAAGCCATCATGGGCGGCGAGCATGGCCATGTCGTAGGCGCGGCGGACCGATTGGAAATTGCGCCATTCAATATGAGTCAGCCAGGCCAGGCCGAAAAAACCGCTGATTAGCAGCGTGGCAAACCAGGGATCTGGCGTGAGCAGCATGCCGGTTATGCCACTGATCAATGCAACGATAACGACAATCAACGGCAATTTGCCGATTTTTTGGTAACTCTGGGGTGATAGTGATATCGCGAGTTGTAGTAGCTGCATACGTAAAAACCGGGCTTAGCCGCCGGTCATCGACATGAAGCGAACGACGTGGGGTGCATCCATTTGTTGCGTGAAGTCGTGACCGAATGGCTTGATCCCCATGCTGTCGATAATCGCCTGACGCAATGCTTCCTGGCTGCTGCTGGCGCGTAAGACCTGGAGCAAATTAACCGCGTCATTTTGGCCGAGGCAGGGATAAAGCTCGCCTTTGGCAGTAATCCGCACCCGGTTGCAGGTATCGCAGAAATTATGGCTGTGTGGTGAGATGAAGCCAATGCGTGACGTTGAGCCGGGAATTCGCCAGTAACGCGCCGGGCCGCCGGAATTTTCAGTCGAGGGAATCAGTTCAAAGTGCGGCGCCAGCATCTGGCGGGTTTCTTCGGAGGAAATATAAGTGTTGTTGCGGCCGTGGATTTCGCCCAGCGGCATTTCTTCGATAAAGGAAATATCGAGTTCGTTGCTTACGGCGAATCGCACCAGGTCAACAAACTCGTCATCATTGGTGCCGCGCATCATGACAACATTGAGTTTGGTTCGCAGAAAGCCGGCGGCGCGAGCGGCGTCAATGCCATTTAAAACCTTGTGCAGATCGCCAATTCGAGTGATTTTTTTGAAACGCTCGGCTTGCAGCGTATCGAGGCTGATATTGATCCGTTTGACGCCGGCATCGTATAGTGGCTGAGCGAAACGGTCGAGTTGCGAACCGTTGGTGGTGAGTACCAGATTTTCCAGACCGGGCAGGCTACCCAAACGATCGATTAGCCACATGGCGTCTTTGCGAACGAGCGGTTCGCCGCCGGTGATACGTAGCTTACTCACACCAAGCCCGACAAATACGCTGGCAACGCGCAGGCATTCTTCCAGACTCATCACCTCGTGCCGCGGCAGGAAAGTCATCTCCTCGGCCATACAGTAGGTGCAGCGAAAATCGCAGCGGTCGGTAATCGACAGGCGAACATAGCTGATGCGCCGCCCGTATTTATCGATCAGCGTTCCCTCGGCGTGTTGCTGCATCGTGGGGTCGATCGTTGGCTTGAAGTCAGCCAGGCCAATCGGGGTGAATTCTGGCCTCAGGGTTTCGTTTTGCATGGCGGGCAATCTGGGCGTGGCCGAAAGGGAAAAACGCTTGAGCGACTGGAGATTATCAATTCTTGCGTGGGGTGCGACAAGTAGATAAATCAAAAATACAAATGGTTCAAACTTTACCTCGGCCTCTCATGGGGCTTTATTTATTGGGTCGGGCTAGCGGCTTAAGCTTGTCTTCTACGGTCAACCGTCAGAAATGCCCAATTTCGCTGTCACGTCTTAACGGGGTGTTTTGACAGCTTGCGTTGCAAGGTTCGGCGATGCATTTTCAGTGCTCGGGCGGTGGCTGAGATATTGCCATCATTTTCGTTGAGAATGCGCTGGATGTGCTCCCATTCCATTCGATCTACCGAGAGCGGTTCCTCTGAAATCGGCAGATCAAAGTCGGGGCCGGCGTTGGCCTCGAAGGCGGTGAGAATGGCTTCGATTTCCACCGGCTTGGCGAGATATTGAATCGCCCCCAGTTTGACCGCGTCGACAGCCGTGGCGATGCTGGCGTAGCCGGTGAGGACAACAATCTGGCAATCAGGGTTGATGGCCAGTAGCTCAGGAATCAGCGCCAATCCTGAGCTGCCGTTCAGATTGAGATCAAGGATGATTCGACCGGCTTGCGTTTCGTCTGCCAATTGCCGGGCCGAGTTGGCGTCCAGCACACCCAGTGCGGCCAGGCCGCGCCGTTCGAGTGTGCGAACCAAAATGGCGTTAAAGCTTGGGTCATCATCAATGACCAGAATTTTTTCGTTCATTGGGCGGTCTGGGGGAGTTCGATACGGGCGAGGGCGCCGCCATCTTCCGGGTTGCTGAGTGTCAGTTGTCCACCCAGTTGTGCGATAGCCGTCTGGGTCAGCATCAAGCCCACCCCGCTGCCTAGTTCATGGGCAGGAAAGCTGTGTTGCCCCCCTAGCTGCAGTACGCTGGGTGGAAAACCGGGTCCGAAATCGCGGATGTCGATACAGATATTCTGGCTGCACCAGCTCAGCCTGATTTCCAAGGGCATGGTCGTTGCGTTTGCCGCGTTATTGAGCAGGTTGAGTACGGCCTGCTCCAGGCGTGGATCGGTAACGAGCGTCGGGGCCGGGTGGTCGCTGCCAATAACTAGCCGGCTGCCGGCTTTCGGTCGGCTGGCGTGCCAGTGCTGGCGGACACTCTCCAACCAGGTATCAGCCGCTTGCATCGAGGTGTTTTCCAGCCGCTCGGCTTCCGCCCGGCGCGATAGTCCGGTGATGATTGTTTTGCAAATGCCGATTTGCTGGCGAAGCAGCGCGATATCTTCCTGGGCGGCTTGGCTCATTGTCGGCTCCTTGGCCAGCTCGCCGGCAAGCAGGGCGATGGTGGCGAGTGGCGTACCCAATTCATGCGCTGCGCCGGCGGCCAGCGTGCCCATTGCCATGACTCGTTCGTCACGCAGGGCCTGTTCGCGGGCGCCGGCCAGTGCGGCATCGCGCTCTCGAATCAGCCGCGTCATGCGGACGACGAACCAGGCGATCATCGCGGCCGAAATGGCAAAGGTCAGCCACATGCCGATCAGATGCAGTCTGGTGGCACGGCTGGCGTCAGGCATCGGCAATGGAATGTAGTAAATCATCAATAGCGAATAGGTGAAGACGGCGCCGCCGACAACCGCAAATACGCAGGGCGCCGGCAGGGTCAGGGCGGCAATGGCGACGGCGGGTAAAAGGAGCGAAACCAGCGGATTTGTCGCGCCGCCGCTAAAGAAAAGTAGCGCACCGAGAACGACGATATCAAACAGAAGCTGGCTGAATAACTCGTAAGCCGTGACACTGCTGGCTTGCCTGAGCCGCCATTGAACAATGAGATTAAAGAGGGCGGTCACGCCGAGAATGCCGAGCAAGGGTGTTTGCGGCAACGAAATATCAAGCGCCAGCGGGGCGGTGATGACCAAGGCGGCCATCGCCGCAAGGACGCCCCAGCGGCTGCTGACGAGACGGCGCAGATTGGTCAGATGCTCGGGGTTATCGATATTGCAGGAAATGAAAGGCATAGGCCGGATTATGCGTGATTTGGGTCAATTTTTTGTCGCTTCCGGCATGCGACAATTCGCCGCATCATGCTCAGGAGTTAATTGCTATGCTGCTTCGTTTGTTCGTTTTTTCTGCTCTGGCGGCTGTGCTGTTCAGTGGCCCGGTTACTGCGGCCACTGAAGCAAAGGCTGGCCCTGTGAGCAGCCTCGAAAATGGCAAGGAAATCAATGGCACTTGCGCTGCCTGCCATAGTGAAAACGGGCAAGGCGGCAAGAAGGGCGAGTATCCGCGAATCGCCGGACAGAGTGCCAAATTTATCGAGTCCCAACTGCGAAGTTTTCGCGCCCGGACACGGATAAATATCCCCATGTTCCCGTATACCCAGGAGCGTGAGTTGCCGGATGAGGACATCAAGGATATTGCTGCCTATCTTTCTGCGATTGAATTGCCGACCAAAATGCCGACATTTGTCGGCAATGAAGATGCTTTAACGCGCTTGCAGATGGTCGATAAGGTGATGATCATTCCACGCGCCGACGGCGATCTGGAGAATGGCGGCAAGATTTACCAAAAGCAATGCGTCGCCTGTCATGGCAAAACGGGCAAGGGGCGCGGCATGTTTCCGATGCTGGCTGGCCAATACACCAATTATCTGAAACGTCAGGTTGATCTTTTTCTGAAGGGGGATCGTCCCCATGACGAAGAGGGCATGGTTGGTGTGCTGAACGCATTGAAGGAGAGTGACATTCAGGACATCCTGGCCTACGTCACCTCGATACAGGAGTCGCAGGAATGAAAAAAAGTTTGATGATCATCTTTGGTGTTTTCTTTATGCAAGCGGCTGGCGCGCATGGCGGGCACAGTGGGCGGGTCGACGACAGCGTGCCGGATGTCCAGAAAATTCGTTTCTGCGAACGGGTGCGCGATCATGCGCTGCAAACTTTTTACAACCGTGACAAAGGCCGGCCGATGAAGTTGTTTGACGAAGACGGCAGCGATGGTGCGCGCATCACCAACCATATCATTCGCCGTATTTACGAAGAGCCACAGATTTCCAGCCCGAAAAAGGCCGAAACCTTTGGTCGCGCGACCTGCAATGAATTGATGGGGTCAAAGCTGGCGCCGGAGTAACCGACGCGACTAAAACAGGAAGGGAATGAAGCGCCGGGTGCGCTGCATGTACTCGGCGTAGGTTGGGCCAAAATTAGCCAGACATTCCTGTTCATCGGCCTTCGCTGTGAGCAGCAGGCAGAGCGAGGTGAAGGCGGCAATTGCGGCGCCTGCTAAATTGGGGTTCTGAAAATTTGCCCCCAAGCCAGTGCAAGCAATGAGGTGTACATCGGGTGGCGGATGAAGCCAATGATTTCCATGGCGGGATCAATTGGCCAGGGCTGCAGTCAGGGCGGCGGTCATGTAGTGATGGTCGAGAACGCCGGCGCTTTCGCGAATGCTGTGCATGGCCCAAAGCGGCGAGCCGATATCGACGCTGGGTATGCCGAGGCGCGCCGCGACAATCGGGCCGATCGTGCTGCCACAGCCAAGATCGGTACGATGGGCATATTGCTGGCAAGGCACGCCAGCACGTTCGCAGAGCGCCATGAAACGCGCCGAGGTATCGGCCGTCGTGCTGTAACGCTGGTTGGCGTTGCTTTTAATGACCGGGCCGGCATTGACTAAAACATGATGGCCTGGTTCGTAGGCAGCAGGGAAATTCGGGTGCCAGGCGTGGGCCATGTCCGCACTGATGAAAAAGCTGCGGGCCAGCATTCGGCGCTGGTCTTCGTTATCCAGCCCAGCGCTGGTAGCGAGCCGCTGGATGATGTCGGCAACGAAGCTGCCACCGGCACCGGCCGCACTTTCGCTGCCGACTTCTTCGTGGTCAAAGAAGGCGCACAGGCAAGTGGCGGCCGGGTTTTTAGTGGCGAGTAGCGCATTCAAGGCGGCGTGGCAGGAGGCGAGGTTGTCGAGCTGGCTATTGGCGACAAACTCGCGGTCAACGCCCCAAAAGCTGCCTTTTTGCGTGTCGTAGGCGTTTAGCTCCCAAGTCAGCAGATCAGATGTATCGACGCCAATCCGGTTGGCGATGAGCTGGCGGAAACGGTTGTCGGCCGTGTTGTCGCCCCCTGAAACACCAAGCAGGAGTGGCAACTCCGTTTGTTTGTTGAATTTGAGCCCATTTTCATTGACCTCACGATTCATGTGAATGGCCAGGTTGGGCAGGCGCAGTAGCGGTTCGGTGAAATGCACGAGGTGCGTCTTGAAACCATCGGCCGTCCGGACATTGACCCGGCCAGCGAGCGAAAGGTCGCGGTCGGCAAAGGTGGCGAGAATCGGCCCGCCGTAGATTTCGACCCCGAGCCGCTGCATGCCCTGCACATCCTCGGCCGGCTTGGGTTTGAGGCGCAGGCCCGGCGAATCGGTGTGGGCGCCAATCAGGCGCAGGCCAACGTTGACGGCGGCTTGATTGCCAACGATAAAGGCGATGATCGAAGCGCTACCCCGCACGACATAACAGTGGTCGCCAGCGGCCAGTTGCCAGCGGTCAACTTCATCCAGACGTTTAAAACCAGCGCTCTGCAGACGGGCTTCACAGGTCTGGACGGCGTGCCAGGGGCTGGGGCTGGTATCGATAAAATTGAGCAGGTCCTGGGCGGCGCTGCGGCTGGCTTCAGGGATTTTCATGAATATGCGTCTTGCTTGGGCCTCAAAGGCTGCGATGCTACCGCAGATCGCTCGGAGGCAGAAGGCTGCCCCGGTGGGATTCCGGATTCGGCGATTGCTGGTTAAACTTGGCGCCATGAACGAAATAACGATTGTCCGAAGTCACAAGCTGAGCTTGAAAAATGCCCGCCTGGCGGCTGAACATGTCGCGGTCGACCTCAAAAACAAGTTTGATTTGAACTGCACCTGGGGCGACGATGGCGTGCTGCATTTCGAGCGGCCCGGCGTTAATGGTCAACTGGCGCTGGCGACCCATGAGGTCAGCGTCAACGTCACTCTGGGCATGTTCTTCATGCCTTTTCGACCACTGCTCGAAAGCAAAATTAATGAGTATTTCGACAAACGTTTTGCTTGATCGAGAGGCAAAACTGTTTTGAACCCAAGCCGGATGAGCCGGAAAGCCAAAGGACTTCAACGTAGGGAAAACCTGTTTTTCTCTACGTTGATTTTCTCTGTGCCTCCGCACCTGGAAACTTCTGTCGTCAACCGAGGATTCCAGGTTGAGTGAAACGGGCGAAAACGCCGAAATCTCCTGCGCGACCTGTAAAGCCTGTTGTTGTCAGCTGGAAGTGATCTTGATGGGGGATGACGATGTTCCGGCCAGGCTGACCGCCGAAGACCCGTGGGGCGGCTCAGTGATGCGGCGGCTCGATGATGGCTGGTGCGTAGCGCTCGATCGGGCCACCATGTTATGCACCATCTATCAGCGTCGGCCTGGTGTCTGCCGTGATTTTGAGGTGGGCGATTATGCTTGCCTCGAAGAGCGCCGGCAGTTGGTGACGTGGTGTCAGCCCGGGGCTTGAAGGCTTTTTATGCGACCGAAACCGCCCCAGAACTTTCT
>JAUYQT010000588.1 GCA_030697085.1 Azonexus sp.
TTCGTCTTTAAAAATGACAGCAAGGACACCGCCATGACTTACGCCATTCGCCTTCACCAAACCGGCGGTCCCGAGGTGCTGCGTTGGGAGGAAATTGATGTGCCGCCGCCTGCTGCTGGCGAAGCGAGGGTTCGCCACGAAGCTGTCGGCCTTAATTTTATCGACACCTATCATCGCACCGGCCTTTACCCCTTGCCGCTGCCATCCGGCATTGGCCTCGAAGCGGCGGGTGTGGTTGAAGCTGTCGGCGCAGGGGTTAGCGAAGTTCAGGTGGGCGACCGTGTGGCTTATGCCGGTGGCCCGGTGGGCGCCTATGCTGAAGTGCGCAATATCCCGGCGCACCGCTTGCTCAAACTGCCGGAAAGCATCAATTTCAACACCGCGGCGGCGATGATGTTGCAAGGGCTGACCGCGGCTTACTTGCTGCGCCGCACTTATCGCGTCCAGCCTGGTGATGCCGTGTTGATCCATGCCGCGGCGGGCGGTGTTGGTTTGATCGCCAGCCAATGGGCCAAAGCCTTGGGCGCGACGGTGATCGGTACGGTCGGCTCGGCCGCCAAAAGTGAGTTGGCCAAGGCGCACGGTTGCGACCATGTGATTAATTACAGCACTGAAAACTTCACGCAGCGGGTGCGTGAAATCACCGGTGGCGAAGGTGTGGCGGTGGTTTATGACGGTGTGGGCAAAGATACGTTCATCGGCTCCCTCGACAGCCTGCGGCCGATGGGCACGATGGTCAGCTACGGCAATGCTTCCGGCCCGGTGCCGCCGCTCGATCTGATTCTGCGGTCGCAAAAAGGCTCGCTGTTCATCACCCGCCCGACGCTGATGAATTACACGGCCAAACGCGCCGATCTCGAGGTGCTGGGTGCTGATTTGTTCGAGATGGTCGGGGCCGGCAAAGTGCGGATCGAAATCAATCAAACCTATCCGCTGGCCGAAGCGGCTCAGGCGCACCGTGATCTGGAGGCCCGCAAAACGACCGGTTCAACCATTCTTCTGCCGTGATGGTGAAAATCAAAGCTGGCCTTCTCTCGCTACGTG
>JAUYQT010000704.1 GCA_030697085.1 Azonexus sp.
GGGGTGATCCAGCGTTTATGGATGGCCTCCCGTTCTTCGGTCGTAATGGCGGCCAGGCCTTTCTGGAGGATGCTGTGCAATACGGTTTGATTGACCGGGGAGCCGATAGCCAATCGAACGTTCAAGGCCACCTCACCCGCAACGCGCAGATTGGCAATGCCTTTCAACGAGATCAGATACGAGGCCGTGGCCAAATCGATGATCGCTGCATCGGAGCGACCAAACGAAACATTGAGGAGTGCAGTAAGATCGTCCGGCACCAGGTCGGGCACAAAACCCAGTGTTTTACGGGTGAGCTCTTCCGTTATGGCATAGCTCTTGACCAGGGAAACGCTCAATCCCGACAAGTTTTCCTCATTGATCGTGCCTAAATGCTCTTTTCTGACGAGAATAACGTTGGGGACGGAAATGAATGATTCCGTGAAAGTCAGGAACGCCGAGCGCTCGGGTGTTGGCGTCACCGCATTGACGATATGCACGTCCCCGCTACGCACCTTCGCAAAGATCTCGTCAAGTGAGGAAAACTGTTTCTTTTTGAATGAGGCGCCAATCTTTGCTTCGATGAGGCGGAGGTAATCGTGAGCAAGGCCGGTCGGCTGGCCCTGCGGATCAAGAAAGACAAAAGGTGCGTAGCCAGTTTCGACCGCCAAGACGATGAGCGACTGGTTCTCAAACAGCCAAAGGCGCTCATCTGGGGTCAACAGCGTGTTGTTGCCACTGCCACCCTGTACAAAAGGACTAACAAGGGCAACGAGACATAGGCAAAGCAGGGTGAAGCGGCGCATTGTTGGATTATGCCTTAAGTCGTAGGCGAGCGCGCAGCTCAGCGCCGCGGCAGCCTGGGGCAGGCAGATCAAATTCGAGTCGGCATTTCCTTCGCTCTTGCCTTCGGTCAATTGCGGGGTAATGCAAGGACGGCAAAGTATTGCGTAGCGGCCGCTCGACGGCTATTTTTTTGAGCCTTCGGCCAGGCGATTCCTGCCGGATCAGAACGGTTTCAAGTCTGCTCAGGTAAACTAAAGCTTCAAGATATGCCGTCAGGCGAAAGGAGGCCATCATGAGCAAGAAAACAGAGATCGCTGTTTCCAACGATGCAGAAGACTATCGTGACGTCATCATCCGCATCAACTTGGACGGAAAAACTGACTGGCTGTTTACGGCAAGTCTGGACAAAGAGTTTGATTTGATCCTTGAAGATGCCGCGCCCCGGTCTTCAGCGACAGACGCCGAGACGTTCATCGATAACGACAATGTGCCGCCTGAAGTGCTCGCTGAGCTTGAGCGTGTTCAGCCGGAGGTAATGGCGCTATTGCAACCCGAGACGTAATCATGACCCTCGAAGGCCCGAATGCTATCAAATCA
>JAUYQT010000823.1 GCA_030697085.1 Azonexus sp.
GGCATCGAAACCTCCTGCGACGAAACCGGCATCGCGCTCTACCATACAGAGCGCGGCCTGTTGGGCCATGCGCTGTATTCGCAAACGGAAATGCACAGCGAATACGGCGGCGTGGTACCGGAACTCGCCTCGCGCGATCACATCCGGCGCGTGGTGCCGCTTCTGCGGGAAACCTTTGAGCGTGCTGGACGTCAATTGGATGACGTGGACGCCATCGCCTACACCCGTGGCCCGGGGCTGTCCGGTGCCTTGCTGGTTGGTTGCGCTTTTGCCGAGGCCTTGGGTGTGGCAATCGATAAGCCGACCTTGCCGGTGCATCATCTGGAAGGCCATTTGTTGTCGCCGCTGTTGTCGAGCGATCCGCCGACTTTCCCGTTTGTCGCGCTACTGGTCTCCGGTGGGCATACTCAGTTGATGCGGGTGGAAGGTGTTGGTCGCTACGAATTGCTCGGTGAAACGTTGGATGACGCGGCCGGCGAGGCTTTTGACAAGAGCGCCAAGCTGCTCGGTCTGCCCTATCCGGGCGGCGCCTTGCTGTCGAAATTGGCGGAACAGGGGCAGCCGGGCGTTTATAAACTGCCGCGCCCGATGTTGCATACGCCTGATCTGAATTTCAGTTTTTCCGGTTTGAAAACGGCGGTGCTGACGCTGGTGCGCGAGCAAACCGAGCTTTCGGAGCGCTTCAAGGCGGACGCGGCCTGTGCGTTTCAGGAGGCCATTGTCGAGGTCTTGCTCAAGAAGTCGTTGAAGGCGCTGAAGCAAACCGGCCTCAAGCAACTTGTCGTGGCGGGTGGCGTCGGTGCCAATCGGCAGCTGCGGTCAACGCTCGACGAAGAGGCAAAACGCAAGCGTTTCCGGGCCTATTATCCGGAGCTGGAGTTCTGTACCGACAATGGCGCGATGATTGCGCTGGCCGGTTGCCTGCGCCTTCAGGCCGGTACGCCGGCAAAACCGGCGGGCAGTTTTTCCGTTCAGCCGCGCTGGCCCTTGATGGAAATGTCAGACCGCGCCGCCAGATAGAAAATTGGCCATATTCCACGGTCGACCGTGGAATATGCCTTCTTTTTCTTTCGCTTGGGGCAATCCTTGCAAGGGGAACGGTAATTGTCAATCTGGTTATCGCCTGAATGACGCCGCCTGAACGCCGTCACGTCGACCGGAAAGTTCAACATCTTTAATGCACAGTACGACGTTTACTAAACAAATTGCTTAAGCAAAAGGAAGGGGGTTCTGCCCCTTTTCTTTTTTGTTTAGCATGCAGATCCAAGTTTTGGTCTGAGAAATTGTGATGTTGCCGCTGAATTGGAATATTTTGAATGCGTGGGCTAGTTGGAGATAAAGGAATTTAATCCGGGTTTAACAGGCCCGCATAGGACTCCGCGTGAGCTTTTGACGTGCACGCCAATGTTTTCCGGATTGCCCAGGACTTTGCTGGACGAGTTGGCTGCCGCCAGTCGAATCATTGAATGCCCCGCCCAGGACTGGCTGTTTCAGGCCGGTACGTCGATTCGCGAAGCGCATTTTTTGATTAGCGGCACGGTGAAGCGCTCATCCACGCTGAATGGCGAACTGGAGAAAGTCATTGAGCTGGCTCAGGCTCCTCAACTGCTGAGTCTGGGTGAGGTGTTCAGTGCCAGCAGCTACGCATCGTCTGCTCAGGCGATCACCGCTTGTCTTGTGCTTGCAATCGATGCCAGAAAACTTCGTGTCATAACGCGTCAGGATCTCAATCTTGGCTGGCAGATCATTCAGGCGATGGCCTTACGCCAATACGCCATCGAATTTGATGTCGCGGGCTACCACTACTGTATGACCGGCACGCAGCGGCTGCTCGATTTCCTGATTGAGTTGGCGGGTGAGCGTCCGGGCCTGGCGGGTGAAACGACCGTCACACTGAAAACCAGCAAAAAGATAATCGCTTCGCGCCTCGGCATGTCGCCGGAAACGTTTTCGCGGAGCTTGCGCCTCCTTAGTGAGAGCGGCGTCATCGTGGTCGAGGGGCGCAATGTGCACATCCAGAACGCCGCCTTGCTCAATACCGAGATCGGCAACCAGCGCCAACTGGTAAGTTTTCCCCGCAAGGCAAAACATGGGCTTGCCAGGGCGGAGGGCACGATTGCCCCGGGTGCCTTGATCAATCTGTGCGGCAGGCAGCGCGTGCTGTCGCAGCGGATGGCAATTGCCTGGAGCTTGGCCGGGCGCAACATTGCTCTGGTTAAATCCCAAGTCAAGCTGCGCCAATTGGAAAATCAATTCGAGCGGAATCTCAGCCGTCTGAATCGTCTTGATTTGCCAACAATGTTCGCTGAGCGCCTGGTTACCCTGAAGCACGTCTGGCAGTCTTATCGCCAAACCTTGTTCCAGTCCGAGCCGGCGCTGGCGAATGCCCAGGCTGTTCTCGATTTAAGTGAAGAGATTTTGCGGGCCACCGACCGCCTGACCTATGAGGCAGAAAAGCAGTCAGCGGTGCCTGAGGCGCATTTCATCAATGTTGCCGGTCGCAATCGCATGCTGTCGCAACGCATCGGCAAGTTATTCCTGTTCCGGGAATGGGGCTTGAGCAGTCCATCCGTGGTGCAGTGGCTGGTGGCTTCGCGCAGTGAGTTCGAGACTAATCTCGCTGAACTGCAGCGGAACGGAGAGAGCGTTCCTGAGTTAGCCGCACAGTTGGATGAGGTGGCGGGGCAATGGCGAAAATTTGAAACCGTTTTGTTGCCGAATCTGGAGCACATCGGTCAGGCACGCTATGCACTGACTGTATTAGCAGCGGGCGAGCGTCTCTTTCGTCATGCGGATACCGCGGTAAAGCTTTATGAGCGGCTTGTTGACTGAGGCGCCGGCTACTTTTTTTTGTTGCCGATTTTGCCTTCCTGACCCGCCAGCAGGCGTTGCAGGTTAGGCCAGTGCTTGCCGATCAGCGTGATGGCGATGATGCTGACGACTAGCGTCTGGCCGTTGCTGCCGTGGATGAGCACCGTATAGACCGGCGCCATCGCTGCAGCCAACAACGCGGCCAGCGAAGAGTAACGGAAGGCGAAGGCGACGAATAGCCAGGTGCCGAGGACGGCCAGACCGATCAGCGGGTCAAGGGCGAGCAGCACGCCAGCACCGGTGGCAACGCCCTTGCCCCCCTTGAATTTGAGAAAAATCGGGAAAAGGTGGCCGAAGAAGACGGCGAGGGCAACGAGGCCGATGACGTTGTCACTGAAGCCGATTTGCGCCGCCATGAAAACCGCCAGCCACCCCTTGAGTGCATCGCCGATCAGTGTGAAGAGCGCGGCTTTTTTGTTGCCGCTGCGCAAGACGTTGGTGGCACCAGGGTTGCCCGAGCCATAGCTGCGCGGATCAGCCAGGCCGAAGAGTTTGGCGGCGACGATGGCGAAGGAGACGGAACCGAGCAGATAGGCGGCGAATAGGGCGAGAAGCGGGGCGAGAAGCGGGGCGAAAGCGGTTTGCATGGGTGGCCTGGGGTGCTGAGGTACAATCGCGGCGAATTTTACACCCCGTGCTACGGTCGACTGGATTATGGACATCATTTTCATCGAAGAATTGCGCGCCGAAACGTGGATAGGCATCTATCCGCGTGAAA
>JAUYQT010000294.1 GCA_030697085.1 Azonexus sp.
CAAGAATTTCGTCGCCGGTCCGCACCTCAATATCTATAACGAAGCCGCCCTCGCCACCTACGCCCGCTATGGTCTGAAACGCTGGGCGCCGCCGCTGGAAGCAACGCGCACGCTGGTTGAAACCCTGCACCGGAGCAAACCGGTGGACGTCGAAACCGAAGTTTTCGTCTACGGCAAAATCCCGCTCGCCTTCTCGGCTCGTTGCTTCACGGCACGCCATTACGATCTGAACAAGGACGACTGCCAGTTCAAATGCCTCGACCATGCCGAAGGTTTGACGCTAAAAACCCGCGAAGGCCAGGATTTCCTCTGTATCAACGGCATCCAGACCATGTCGGCACAGAGCTATAACCTGCTGCATGAGATTCCGGACATGCTGAAAATGGGCATTGATATCATCCGGATCAGTCCGCAGAAAGAACACATCAACGAAATCATTGCCGCTTTTGATGCGGCCCGACACGGTGCAACGCCACAGCCCGACATGAAAGACTGGAACCCTTGCGGCCTGGTCGATGGCTACTGGTTCGGCGACGCCGGGATCGTTCAACGCCACACGCAAGCCCTTGAACAAATCGGAGCCTGAACATGAACGCGAATTTCACCATCCCCAAATTCCGCTTGCCCAGCCTGGTCGCCAGCGTCTTGCAGAAACTGCCGCAATGGCCGCACGCCGTGGTTCTCGTCGCCGGCCTCAACGCTGCGCTGAAGATGAATTTACTGCCCATTGACGAGTTGACCGCACTGGAAGACAAACTTTTCCGCGTTCGCGTTCTCGATAGCGGAAGCGAAGCCGTTTACACCTATCGCGACGGCCTCTTCCGCCCGGTTTTTCGACCCGATCGAGAACCCGATCTCGCCTTTGCGGCCAATCTCTCGGCCTATCTGCAGCTACTCGCCCGCCAGGAAGATCCGGATACACTGTTCTTCAACCGCGAACTCGAAATCACCGGCAACACCGAACTTGGCCTGATTGTGAAAAACATGCTCGATGCCATTGAGTGGCCAAAACTACCGCAACTACCGCTGTTCCGATCCTAATCGGACTCACCCGTCGGCACGATGCTGACCAACTCCTCCATCTGCACGGGCGTTGCCAAGCCCTCCAGCCGGCGCACGCTGGTCGGGCCAAGATAGATGGCAAAGCCGGCCAACAGACTGCCGTCAGCCTGGAGCACCTGACGGCAAAAAGCAGGGTATTCGTGGCCCACGGCCACCAACACGTCACCTACCGTATCACCACTCGCGGTCACCTCCTCACGCCCATCAACATAGGAACGAAGCAGGGGCGGAATGTGAACAGTAACAACTGGCGATTCTGAAATCATGATGATCTCCCTTTGTATGTAAATCAGACAGTCAGCCAAAATTGTAGTTCGAAAAAAAGGGAGGCCGCAGCCTCCCTTTTGCATTACTGCGGCAAATTAACTTATGCCTTCTTCTGGGTATCCAGACGGAACTTGACGTAGCTGCCTGGTGCATCTTCGATGACCTTCAGCGTGCCATCTCCCGGCTGCCGCGCCTTGACCTTGGCCGAACCACCCGGCAGGCTGTTCACCCACTGATTCCAGTGCGTCCACCAGGAGCCGGCATTTTGCGTGGCGCCAGCCAGGAAGTCTTCCGGGCTTTCCGGCAGATTGCCGTCGGTCGCGTCATTGGTCCAGAAGCCATACTTGTTGGCGGCCGGCGGATTGACGATACCGGCGATGTGACCGGAGCCACCCAACACGAACTTGGTGTTACCAGACGGCAGGCGGGCACCCATATAGGTGCTCTTCCACGGGGCAATGTGGTCTTCAATGGTGGAGATGAAGTAACACGGGGTCTTGACCTTGCTGATGTCGATCTTGACGCCACCGAGCGTGATGCCACCCGGCTCCTTGAGCAAGTTGCCGAGGTACATGTTGCGCAGATAGAAGCTGTGCATCGCGGCCGGCATACGGGTCGAATCGGAGTTCCAGTAAAGCAGATCGAACGGGAACGGATCCTTGCCCATCAGGTAATTATTCACCACGAAAGACCAGATCAGGTCATTGGCGCGCAGCATGTTGAAGGTGCCGGCCATTTCCGAACCTTCCAGATAGCCCTTTTCGGCCATCCGCTTTTCCAGCCCTTGAACCGCACCTTCGTCGAGGAAGATACCCAGTTCGCCCGGCTCGGAGAAATCGAGCATGGTGGTGAA
>JAUYQT010000038.1 GCA_030697085.1 Azonexus sp.
AAAAACCTCAGTCAGAAGCCTCAACGCAGGCACTGAGGTGGCAGAAAGAAATCTGCGACCAGCGCACAATCAAAGGGGCTGACTCTTCAGCACCTTTGGTAATTGCCAAGCCGATTGCTCGCCCAGTGGGTACGAAAATCCACCGTTTCGATAGCCAACCCGGCAACCGGGGGCTTTGCTACGGTCAACTGGAAATTTCAACCTGTTTTCAAGTCAGGTTTTCACAGACTCTCGGCCGCCTGGCAAACCCTTCCACCCCAACGCTCAAGGCGAACACACTGACGGCTGTCAGCGTGGTCGCCGGCTATTGAATGATGAAATTCGTAAATAAAGCTTCGTGAACACCCGTCTTTTCGGTTTCGTGGATAACGCGATTGGCGAGCTCGACAATTTCCTGAATCAGCGCCTCCTTGCCACTCAGCGTGCGAAGCTCCTCGGCAGTCTTCCCGGAAATCAAAAGTATGATTTCATTCTGAATTTTTGGCTTATAGGCTGCGACTTCATGGGCAGCCTCAGGGCTTGCCGTCATAAGAATGACGCCAAATTGAAGGTAATGATCGGTACCCAGATTGACCGTAAAAAGAAGAGGCTCGGGACCGCCTCCGCCAGCATCCGAGGCGAGCGCCGGGTGCAGAGAAATGGCTGCCATAAGGCAGAAAATTGCTACACGGAAAATTTGTGCCATGCTCAGCGGGACACCCATTTTGATTCCTTACCAAAAAAATTGCGTCAGCTTGAAGGGTGTACGAGGGCTTTACAAGCCCATTGGCGTGATTTATTACGCAAAGAGCGTTAATGTTGATTTTGCAATCAGTGATCAGCTGCTATAAATCAAATGAAATACTTCAACGTACTGGCCCGCCCTCCCTTGCTGGGCGTATCACCTCTTCCCCCCGATGAACATTGCCGGAGTAACGCCCTCGATTAGCCCCTACACGTCAACCACTCAACGGTTGGCGGGGGGCGGCGCGTCAGCCAGTGGCCTTCAGGGCCAATTGAGCCAGGAAGACCTCGCCCAACTGGCGCAGCTTAAACAGCGCGACCGTGAAGTTCGTCAGCACGAGCAGGCGCACCAGACGGCAGCCGGTGGGCTGGCAACGTCAAGCGCCAGCTTTACCTACCAGAAAGGCCCGGATGGCGTGAATTATGCCGTGGGGGGCGAAGTGGGGATCGACACCTCACCCGGCAGAACGCCGGAAGAAACGATAAGTCGCGCCCAAACCATTCGCGCTGCAGCGTTGGCGCCGGCCGACCCTTCGGGCCAGGATCACGCAGTGGCGGCAAAAGCGAGCCAGATGGAATCACAGGCAAGAATAGCCCTCACTCAGCAGTCTCAGGAGAATGCCTCTCCCGAGGCACAAAAAACATCGATGGCCCAAGCCAAAATTAGTAGTTACTACTCAAATGCCGAGCCACGCAGCAGCGCGATCAGCGCCTTTGCTTAGCGCCGCCCACGCATGAATTCAAGGCATCGCAGGGATTGAAAACCACGTCATAGCGGCAGATTGCTACGGTCAACCACTTTTCTCAGCACAAAACTGGTGTGCACGCCGGTCACCCCCTGAATGCGGGTAATCTTGTTGAGCAGCAAGTCCTGATAGTCATCCATGTCCTTGACGACAACTTTTAGCTGGTAATCCGCTTGCTGGCCAGTGATGAGCAGGCATTCCAGCACCTCGGGGATTTTGCCGATACTGGCTTCAAGATTGGCAAAGCGCTCCGGCGTGTGCTGATCCATTGAAATGCCGATCAATGCCATCAACGAGAGGCCGAGCTTTTTGGCATCGAGCAGGGCACGGTAGCCGATGATCAGCCCTGATTCCTCCAACGCCCGCACGCGGCGCAGACAGGGCGACGGCGACAGGCCGATGCGGTCGGCCAGATCCTGATTGCTCATCCGCCCGTCCTGCTGAAGGATTTCAAGAATCTGCCGGTCGTAGCGATCAAGTTGCATGACATTTCTCACAATTTGGATTATGAAAAACATTATATTAATTTATATTATTAATGCGCAATTAAATTGCGACTTATCAGCAATATACAACATACAACGCAAGCACCTGCCGGCCACTTTTCCCTAAAATTGCATTCATCCAAACAATGCATCCCGCCGCTCAGGAGCCGCCATCATGTTGCAGACGCCCAGCACCAAGTACCACGCTTTTCCGCCGGTAAAACTCGTCGACCGCAACTGGCCGAATCGCGTCATCGAAAAGCCGCCGATCTGGATGAGCACCGACCTTCGTGACGGCAACCAGTCGCTTTTCGAGCCGATGAATGCCGAAAAGAAGATGCGCATGTTCAAAACGCTCTGCGCCATCGGCTTCAAGGAAATCGAGATCGCCTTCCCGTCTGCCTCCGAGACTGAATTCGGCTTCGTGCGCAGCCTCATCGACGGCGGCCACATTCCCGACGATGTCAGTATCGAAGTTCTCACCCAGGCCCGCGAACACCTCATTCGCCGCACCTTTGAATCACTCAAAGGGGCCAAAAAGGCCATCGTGCATGTCTATAACGCCACCTCGAAAACCTTCCGCGACAACGTCTTCAACATGAGCAAAGCCGAGGTCGTGCAGATGGCCGTCGATGCCGTCAAGCTCATCCGTGCCGAGGCCGAAGCCATGCCGGAAACCGAAATCACCCTCGAATACAGCCCGGAACTCTTCACCGCCACCGAACTCGATTTCGCCCTCGAAGTCTGCGATGCAGTCACCGCCGCCTGGGGCGCCACGCCGCAGCGCAAGGTCATCCTCAATCTCCCGACCACGGTCGAAATTGCCACCCCCAACATCTACGCCGACCAGATCGAGTGGATGCACCGCAATCTTGCCCGCCGCGACAGCGTCCTCATCAGCCTCCACCCGCACAATGACCGCGGCACGGCAGTCGCCGCCGCCGAACTCGGCCTCATGGCCGGCGCCGATCGCGTCGAAGGCTGCCTCTTCGGCAACGGCGAGCGCACCGGCAATGTCGATCTCGTCACCCTTGCTCTCAATATGTACACGCAGGGTGTCAATCCCGGCCTCGATTTCTCCGACATCAACGCCGTCGCCCGTACTTTCGAACACTGCACCCAGCTCCCGATCCACCCGCGCCACCCGTACGTCGGGGATCTCGTTTTCACGGCCTTCTCCGGCTCCCACCAAGACGCCATCAAGAAGGGGTTTACCGCTCAAGAGGCGGTCGAGTCTTGGTCAGTCCCCTACCTCCCGATCGACCCGGCCGACCTCGGTCGCAGCTACGACTCGGTGATCCGCGTCAATAGCCAGTCGGGCAAGGGCGGCATCGCCTACCTCATGGAAACCGAACACAGCATCGTCATGCCGCGCCGCCTTCAGGTCGAGTTTTCCGGCGTCGTCCAGCAACACACCGACGCCCACGGCGGCGAAGTCACGGCCAGCGATATCTGGCACCTCTTTTCAGCCACTTATCTCGAGTCGACCGCCCCCATCCACTATCGCGAACATCACCTCTACGAACACGGTGAGGCGGCGCAAATTCGCCAGGGCATCCGCCTCACGGTCGACATCGACGGCACGCCGCACATTCTTGCCGGCGAAGGCAACGGTCCGATCAACGCCGCAGTCCACGCCCTCCAAAGTGCCGGCATCGCCATCCAGGTGCGTAGCTACGAGGAGCGCTCGATGGTGCCGATTGGCGAAGATGGCAACGCCCAAGCCTGCGCTTTCATGGAAGTGGCCGGCGCCAACAACGGCGAGCGCTACGGCGTCGGCATCGACGGCAATATCGTCACCGCCTCGCTCAAGGCATTGATTAGCGGCATCAATCGGGTCGGCGTTCGACAAGCGAGCGAAGAAGACCAGCAGGCGGCCTGATCAGGCGATAGCCCCGGGACCGACTAGCGGCAGCGGGGCGAATTCTCCTTGATTTGCCTTGCCGCTTCGGGTATGGCCGCGTAAGATAGCAAGGTTGCGCCGTAAGGTTGCACATCAACGTTTTGCCCGCGTAAATGCTTTTCTTCCTGGTTGCGCTGTCGCTTCGCGAACTGCCAGCACGCTGAACTCAACATTTTCCGTCGCATAGCACTGTTTTATTAGCCGTTCGAGTACACCTGGTTTTTTCCAGACAGCTGGCGGCATCATTTTAGGGAACACATGGTTCGCATCCAGTTCGCGATTGACCTTCATTACGAACTACTTTGCCTCGGCGCCGATTTTGTTTTCAATATCCACGCCGCCCAAACCGCCAGCCAACTGGTCGTTAGTGAGCAATTGCAGATCAGCCAACCCGTGCTGTCGACGATCCAGACCAGCCCGATCACCAATGCGCGTTATCTGCGCCTAAGCGTCGACCAAGGGCCACTGCATGTGACCTACGGCGCCACACTCGATATCGACCACTATGTTGCCGACCCGGACAGCATTGGCGAAACACCCATCGGTAAATTGCCGCTTTCCGCGCTGACCTACATTTACCCCAGTCGCTACTGCCAGTCAGACCGTCTCGGCCTGCTCGCCATGAATGAATTTGGCCACCTGCCCAAGGGCTACCGTCGTGTTGAAGCGGTGCAAACCTGGGTACGCCAACAAGTCGCCTTCCGCTCCAACACCAGCAACTCGAATACCTCGGCGATCGACACCCTGACTGACCGCGTTGGCGTCTGCCGTGACTTTGCCCATCTGATGATCGCCATCTGTCGCGCCCTGAGCATCCCGGCGCGTTTCACTACCGGCATTGATTACGGCGCCGACCCGGCGCTCGGCCCGACTGACTTTCACGCCTACGTCGAAGTTTTTCTCGACAACCGCTGGTATCTGTTCGACCCATCCGGCACGGCAATCCCGATGGGTTTTGTCCGCATGGGTACGGGCCGCGACGCCGCCGACGTTTCCTACGCGACCATATTTGGCAGCGTGTACTCACCGCCGCCGGTCATTACCGTCAGCGCCATTACCGAATCCGGCCGACCGTGGGAACTACCCCGCCATCGGCAGGAAGCACTTTCGACCGATGCTACGGTCAACAACATTTAACCCCCGATTTATAGACAGGAGAAATATCCTTGGCAAAAGAAGAACTACTTGAAATGCAGGGCGTCGTAAATGACGTGCTTCCCGATACCCGCTTCCGCGTTACGCTGGAAAACGGTCACGAACTGATCGCCTACACCTCCGGCAAGATGAAGAAAAATCACATCCGCATCCTGGTTGGCGACAAAGTCACGCTTGAACTCTCGCCCTACGATCTAAGCAAGGGCCGCATCACCTTCCGCCACATCGAAACCCGTGGCACCAGCACCGCGCCGCAACATCGCCGCCGTTACTGAGTCAGCCGCCGGCGAGTAGCGCCCTTGCGTCATTTACCGCGGGTGCTTTTCAGCCGACCGACCGGGCCGAAACTGGTAGGTGTCGTCGTAATAGGCCGGGTCTTCATTCTCCGGCGTCACACCGGGAATGCCGAGCACGGGTAGCGGCTGAAAATCGCGTGGCCGCAGATAACTGCCACTAGCGAAATCAGCCGCCAAACGGCGGTCGACCGCAGCAATTTGTTCAGCCTGCGACATGGCGAGCCAGTCTTCACTCACTTCATAAAGTACGGCCTTGGCGGTCAAACCGCGAAATGGCTGAAGTAGCTGCTCGTAGGTCGCATGGCCAAAAATAATGAAGCGCATGGCGCTTTGTACGTCTGCACGGTGCTCGACAAACAGCTTTTTCCACTCAAAGGCACGCAGCATTGCGAGCAGTTCTGGCTGACTTGAAAGCACGACGATGCCGCACTCATCGAAATGCGTCAGTGCGTCGCGGGTAACACCGCGCGCTTCGCCGGAGGGCGTCATCGCCCGGACATGACTGGCGCTAACGGCTATTTTTGTTTTGGTAAAAGTCAGCCAAACCAGGGCGTTAAAGAAGTCGTGCCAGTTGTCGATCCGGGTTTCAACTTCGCCGTTTTCCCAGATCCGACATTCATAGGCCAGACCATCTGCCTGGGGTGGCACGAAACGGATGCGTTGGCCATTTTCACCATAGATAGGAAAACGCTCGGCCAAGGCACGCAATGCGACGCTATCCGGCGTTGCCGGCAATTGATCAAGCCAGGGGCGCAGTGGCGCAAAAAACGGTGATGCGTAGGGTAATACGTCGTTCACTCCGCTTCGGCGCCAGCTTCGCCCTCAGCCTTCGTCTTCTCAAAAATCAGCTCGCCTTTCTTGACGCGAAAAGTACCCATCAATTGCCCCATGCCCTCCGCCGGCTCGCCATCCATTTTGGCGAAACTCTCACAAGTTTGCGTTTCGGTCGCATACAGGCGCTTGCCAAGCTTGATAATGAAGGCACCGGAAGGCACCTGGTAAATCTCAACCCGACTGGTCGGCGTGCCGGTACCCATACTGTGCCGGCGCATACAGGCGGGCATGCGGGAGACAACAAGGAATAAATTGACCTTGTTGTCCCAGAAATATGGCTGCTCCCGTATCAACGACAAAACGTGCTCGCGGGTATTGTCGATTTCATAGGTCGCACCGTCGTTGACGCAAGCGGTGAGCAGCGGGATGGCCAGTAGCGGCAGAAGAATATGACGCAGGCGCACGATTAAACTCCTCACAGCATTTTCCAGGACAAGATTTCACCGGCCCGCAGCGGCACGATGCGATCACCCGTAACGTACGGATAGTCGGCCGGC